>JAEUUB010000447.1 GCA_016787745.1 Cyclobacteriaceae bacterium | reverse complement strand
GTCAACTTAAAGAGTATTACAACCAGAATAAACATAAATATAAAGCCGAGCAAACCCGTAGTCTCAGCTATGTGAGTTTCCCTATACAAGCTTCGGCTGCAGACTCTGCGCAGATCAGAGCAGACCTTGAAAAACTGGCCGCTGACTTTAAAACCGTAACGGAAGATTCTGTTTTTGCTGCCGCTAATTCTGAAGGTGATGAGCCCTTTACAAAATATTCCAACGCAACGCTTCCGGTCTTTTTAGCGAATCAAAAAGATCAGTTGACAACCGGAAGTGTTTTTGGGCCCTTCCTCGATGGAAATTCTTATAAGATTGTGAAAGTGGTACGGTTTGGAAAAGATACCGTGGGTAATGCAAAAGCCAGTCATATTCTAATTCGCTGGGATGATGAAAGTGACGCCTCTAAAAAGGTTGCCAAAGAAAAAGCCAGAAAAATTCTGGCCGATATTAAGGGTGGCGCTGACTTTGCCGCTAAGGCCCGCGAATTCGGTACGGATGGTACTGCCTCCCAGGGAGGTGATTTGGGCTGGTTCAACTCCGGCCAAATGGTTAAGCCTTTTGAGCAAGCTGTTTTCAGCGCCAAAAAAACCGGAGTACTAAGCGATGTTGTTGAAACTCAGTTTGGCTATCACATTATTGACGTAACCGGCCTGGCCGATTACACCTCCTATACAATTGCTACTATCGAAATTGCCATAGCCCCCAGTGACGAAACTCAAAATGAGGCTTTCTTAAAAGCACAGACATTTGCCAGCAATGTGTCGGATGTAGATTCATTTAATGAAAGCGCTAAAAGCGAAAAGTTAGTTGTAATGAATGCGAACGACCTAAAGACTGTTGACCGCAGAGTGAATGACCTGGGAGATGCCCGCGCTATGGTTACCTGGCTATTCCGCGATGCGAAAGTTGGAAAGGTATCGGACGTGTTTGATCTGGATACCGATTATGTAGTTGCTGTTATGACCAGCGAAACGGAAGAAGGAGTTCGTTCTTTTGATGAAGTGAAAGACGAAATCAGACCGACCGTACTCAACCAGGCAAAAGGAAAAAAAATAATTGAAAAATTAAGTGCGCAAAAGGGTACGTTGGATGAAATGGCCAAGGCGTTTGGCTCCGATGCTATTGTTGCATCTTCCAGCGATCTTAAACTTAACTCCAACACCTTGCCAAGCGTTGGGTTAGACCCGGTGGCGGTTGGAAAAATTTTCTCGCTTGAAAGTGGGAAACGCTCAGAGCCCTTTGCCGGAGAAAATGGCGTTTTGGTAGCTGAACTTCAAAATAAAACAGTTGCCCCGGCAGTGGGAGATTATACTATGTTTAAGAATCAACTTTTGCAAGGATTAAACGGAAGGGCCGCATACAGCATTTCAGAAGCCCTAAAAGAAGGCGCGAAGATTGAGGACAAGCGCTATAAGTATTTTTAGGAAATAACTCCTTAACAAGCGTCCCCGAAATGATAGTTCAGGGACGCTTTTTTATTTTACTATGGACAAGCAATGGCTTACCAACTTTCACGAAAAACTCGACCAGCATTATGCCTGGCCTTCACTCTATGTGTTTAAGTTTATCGTTCCGGAAAACAAGACTATCGAGGTAAAATCGCTCTTTCCAAATCATATCGCCTCAGAGAAGCCTTCAAAAAATGGAAATTACATCAGTGTTACCATAGAGATGATGATGCCTTCGAGTGCAGCGGTTATTGAAATCTACCAATCGGCCGCAAAAATTGAAGGAATTATTGCCTTGTAATGAACCGGGCAAAAGATATGCTCCGTTATTGAATTCTGTTAACTTTATCTATCAAACAACCGGCCTATGTGGATAGAAGAAAATAATCGGCTTAAGAAAACTTTTAAGTTTAAAGACTTTATCGAGGCGTTTGGCTTTATGACTAAGGTAGCACTCCTGGCAGAAAAAATGGATCATCATCCTTTCTGGACCAATGTCTACAACACGGTGAGTTTTGAACTCTCGACACACGATGCTGGCGATACGGTTACCGACAAAGATCGAAAGCTGGCCCAGGCCATTGATCAACTTGCATAATTGTGTCTGAGGAAGCAACTTCATTATATCTGGTGCCCACACCCATAGGCAATTTAGCTGATATTACACTACGCGCATTGGATGTATTAAAATCAGTTGATACCATTTTAGCAGAAGACACCCGCACCTCGGGATTTTTACTCAAGCACTACGAAATAGCCAAGCCGCTGCAGAGTTTTCACATTTTTAATGAACACAAAACATTAGCCGGCCTGATTGCCCGCATGCAAAAAGGCGAAGTGATGGCCTTGATTAGCGATGCAGGCACTCCCGGTATTTCCGACCCTGGCTTTTTATTGGTGCGCGAAACTTTGAAGGCAGGATTAAAAATTGATTGCTTGCCTGGGGCGACCGCCTTAATCCCTGCTTTGGTAAAATCTGGATTTCCTACAGACCGATTTGCCTTTGAAGGATTTCTTCCCCACAAAAAGGGAAGACAAACCCTATTGAAGAAGTTACGTGAGGAAGATCGAACCGTTATACTTTATGAGTCGCCACATCGGTTGATCAAAACCCTGGAACAACTCATTGAATTTTTTGATCCCGAACGTCTGGTTTCGGTTTCTCGGGAGCTTACCAAGTTCCATGAAGAAACTAAAACAGGTACGGTAACAGAAGTACTTGAACACTTTAAGCAAAAAGATGTGAAAGGTGAGATTGTTATTGTGATTCATGGCAAAGAAAAGTAATTCGGCCTGGAATCCCTGGAGTTTGTTTGCACTCTCCACCGCACTGCTTGTAGCCGGCTGGTTAATGAAACCATTCCCTGTTTTAATCTTTGTTGGCTTTGCTCCATTGTTTGCAATAATGGATCATGCCAGAAATACCAAAAATCCCTGGAACCGATTTGAACTTATCCTTCTCGCCCTCAGCATCTCCCTGTTTGCGGCAATTTTTTTCGATTTTAATTCTATCATTTTTATTCTCATCCAAGCCATAGCATTTACGCTTGTCTTCGTTGGGTATTCATTTGCCTATCAGAACCTGGGTTCAAGATTGGGTAAGTTTACAGTCATTTTTTTTTGGCTGGGGCTCGAGTTTCTCCTTTTAAACCTACCCTGGCGAGAGCAAACTTTGTTCCTTTCGGATTCAATAAGTCTGGTGCCGGGCTGGACTAACTGGACACAACATACCGGGTATCTGGGTATTTCATTATGGATATTAACCGTCAATCTCATTTTTTATCTTACCTTTTTCCATACAGGAGCGTTTAACCCTTATTATTTCATCCTGGCTTTATTACTAATCGCCATGCCCATTGTCCTTTCTTACCAAATGGATACCTCAGGTGTAAATCGGGTTCAAATGATTTCGTTGTACACCCAAGAATCGAATATATTACAAGGGAATTCTCCAGGGGAATTGGTAGCGCGAACCGCCTCCTGGGTTTCAATATTAATTATATTATTGTCTTTCGTTAAGTATCAAACCAGGAAAAAATGAACTTAGCCTTGTTGGAAAAAGATGTGATGTCTCTGTGCGAAGAGGTGAGTGAGTTTATGAATAAGGAAAGTGAAAACTTTGACCTCTCGAAGATCGAGCAAAAAGGAAGTTTCAGCAACCTGGTTTCCTATGTCGATAAGGAATCAGAAAAAAGATTGGTAGCCCGCTTAAGTAAGTTATTACCGGGTTCGGGATTTCTGGCTGAAGAAGGAACTGAAACCAAAGGGAGCAATGAATATCGGTGGATAATTGATCCCCTGGATGGCACAACCAATTACCTGCATGGCCTACCGATTTACGCCATTAGCATTGGGTTGCAGCGAAGTGATAAAACTGTTTTAGGCATTGTGTACGATGTGAGCAATCACACGTGCTACCATGCTATCGAGAACCAACCTGCCTATTGCGGTAAAAAGGAAATAAGAATTTCGCCTGTACTTAAAATGAAAGAAAGTTTGTTAGCCACCGGCTTTCCTTACTATCAGCATTTCGATAAAAAAGAAAATTATCTTGAGATTATAAAAACGTTTCTTGAAAAAACCCACGGTATCCGCAGATTAGGAAGTGCCGCGATGGATTTAGCATACGTTGCCTCTGGCAAGCTGGAAGGTTTTTTTGAATATAACTTATCGCCCTGGGATGTAGCGGGTGGAACTTTCCTGGTTCAGCAAGCAGGAGGTGTTGTCACTGATTTTTCCGGAGGCGAAAATTATCTGCATGGAAGAGAGTTATGTGCCGGGGGTAAAATCCATGCCGAAATGCTTGCTGTCATTCAAGAGCAATGGTTTTAACCTCTGTCTATTCGGAACGCAAGGACGTTGCCGGATTAATCATGGCTGCTTTAATAGATCGGTATCCTACCGTAATAAAAGCAATCAGACAGGTGCTGCCAAGACCTACAATAAATACTGAGGGGCCGATCGAAATCTTATAGGCAAATTGCTCTAAATATTTTGTTGCGAAGTACCAACTCACAGGGGCAGCCAGTATAAATCCTGCTAAAATGAGTCTTACAAACTCGCGGGAAAATAAGAACACAATATTTTCAACAGAGGCACCTAGCACCTTCCGAATTCCAATCTCCTTTGTTTTCTGATTGGCCATAAACACGGTTAACCCGAACAAACCAAGGCATCCAATAAAAATAGCCAACGATGTAAACGCGGTAAGCATAACCGACATCTTTGCTTCGGCCTCATAAAACTCACCGATCTCATCTTCCAGAAACTCATAGGAATAGATAAACTCGGGATAGGCTTGTTCCCATCTTT
>JAEUUB010000422.1 GCA_016787745.1 Cyclobacteriaceae bacterium | reverse complement strand
TAGCCACATTGGATGTAAACGTACTTACCTGGCTATAACCCGATTGTGCTGCAAGGAGCAAAAGCAGAACTCCAATCAGGTTTCTTAAGGGGCTTGTCGATATAATGGATTGAACCCTTTTCAATTGGATTTACCTAAAGTTGCTAAGACCAGATTTGAAGGGCTGTTAGTAAGACCAATAACGGGAGGGGTTATTATCGAATAAGTACCTAATAATCTTGCGCGCAAGCACTTATACGATCTCAAAATCAAAGACATAGATTAAGGTATTGGCCAACTTCAAAAACTATATGATATAGACAGCCTAAAAGTAACCATTTTATACCAAAAAACGCCTATTTAGTCAGTTTCCCCGCTGCATTTAATTTCATAAGAACCATTTTCCTTTGGCCATTCAGCCCGCCAACAGTCATGGTGCCAACAACTAAGATTCGGCCATCCGGCAATTCTTTAACTGAACCCGCAAAATCGTCACTAATTCCCCCAAAGAGTAACGGCACTTGCCAGGCTTTTGTCAACTCACGGGTTAATTTGGTTAGTGCAAGATTTACATTTTGATCTGAGCTTGTCCTGTCGTTGGTCAATAACATAAATTCCTGACTGAGTAAACTATTAGTAGTTACATTTCCGCCAACGGTATTTCCCATATCGGTAGGATTGGTTTCAACTAAAATATCTGTTGATGCAAAACTGAGTGTTTCAGATAGTTTAACCAGATATGATTGCGTTTCTCCGGTTGGTCGTGTTGCAGTTCCGCTCAATATGTAGCCTGGGCCAGATTGTACTGGACTAAGTTCCACGGATTTCAATTCTTCGTCCTCAGAAGTTTTGCCTGTATACAAATCAGCGTTAAGGGGCACACCAGTGCCACTCAAGGAGTAAATCCAAAAATTATAATCGCCATTGTAGGGTGGATAAATCCGATTGGAAAATCCAAAAACATAAAAATTATTTGTTGCTACTTCCACTACCTTAACGGCTACATCATCACTATTAAAGCCATAGTTCCTGGGCCCCCAGGTAATCGGACCAGCCTGCGGTATTTCATTCAAGGAGTTATCAAACCGCAGATGCATTGCATCTCTGATATCCCTCACATCGTTAGTCTCCACTTTAGTCGTTGAACCTGTAACTATAAAGCCATTGCTTATTACAGTGACTGAGTTAACATGCTCATCAGTTTCAATCCCATTCTTACTAAGCCCAACGATCACGCTGTCCTGAAGTACTCCATCTGAGTTTATGGAGAAAAGATATACATCACTGTTACTCACGCCTCTTGCAAACTCGCCCAAAACGATAATACGTCCATCCGGATGAAGTTCAAGGTCTTTTGCTA
>JAEUUB010000419.1 GCA_016787745.1 Cyclobacteriaceae bacterium | reverse complement strand
AGTCCGGAACCATCCTCGTTAATCATAAAAAGGTTAAACTGAAACCCGCGAGTACTTTTATGATTGGAACTGAAGATAATTTTCTTTCCACCCGGATGATAGAAGGGCGCCCAGTTCGCTTTGCCCAGGCTGGTTATCTGTCTTAAATCAGACCCATCCACATTGCAGGTATACAACTCCATTTCGGTGGGGGCCACCAGTCCTTGCTTTAAATAATCCAGGTACTCCTTTTTCGCTTCTTCTGTCTTTGGTCGCGAGGCTCTGAATACCAGTTTTTTTCCATCCGGTGAAAAGAAAGCGCCCCCATCGTACCCGATCTCATTCGTAATTTGCTTCACGTTCTTTCCATTGATGTCCATGATGTATAAATCTAAATCCCCATTACGGGTGGATGTAAATACAATCTTATCTCCCTTTGGGGATACAGTTGCTTCTGCATCGTAACCGGGAGTTTTGGTTAGCTGACTTTTAACCTTTCCTTTTAAATCCGCTACGAAGATGTCGTAAGTATCATAAATGGGCCATAAATATTTTCCACCGGGTGCCCGGCCTGGATCAACGGGACAATCCTTTCCACCAAGGTGTGTTGATCCATATAAAATGGTTTTATTACCCGGCATAAAAAAGGAACATGTGGTTCTTCCCAACCCGGTACTTATTAAAGGAGCTTTAACGTTCTCTGCACTCAAATCCAATCCGTCAATGGGCATATAAAATATCTGATCGCAGTTTAATCCCCAGGCTTTGTTGTTGGACTGAAAGCTTACCATTTTACTATCGAAACTCCAGTACGCTTCCGCATTGTCGCCTCCAAAGGTTAACTGCCGAATGTTCTTTAAATGAGTTTCCTCTGGATAATGCACCAGCGATTGCGCAGGCTGGGCTTGTAAAAGGTTGACGAACAAAAGAAATGTAAAAATGGCTAACAAGTTGAATCTCATCGTAAATCTAATTTTTGCGCGAAGTTAATAGTTCAGTGTATAACTTCTCATAGTTGGTGAGGGTGCGATCTATAGAAAAGTATCGGTTGCGGTAGTAATTCCACCCGAAATCAGTGAGATTACGGATTTCATTTTGCAACTATTGTTACAATTTAAACAATGAATAGTCCTAAAAAAGGCTGTCATTAAAACAGCCTTTTTAAAAATTTTGCAAATCGTGCTTAATGCGCACCAATAGCCGTAACATCTGGACCGGAAGGCGTTGACCCTGAATGGGTTGTTTGAGGTGCCCAATTAACTCCTCCATTAGTTGAGTATGAATACCAAATATTATTTGTTGAATTTCCTTTATAAGAGACATGCAATCCTCCATTATAAGTCGTAATACTTGGGCCTCTGCTAGTTTGAGCATTAGGAATATTGTAAATAGAAGTTAATAGAATATTGGGTATTACTCTCACCGAATAGTTTGCGCCACGAAAAACCATAGCAACAGATCCGTTATATGCCACTGCGTCTACATCTACACCTGTACTTACACCGTAGTCTTTAAAAAACGAATTGAAATCTCCAAAATTTTGACCATCATTAGATGACTGACTCCTCATTCTAATTGTCCCTCCACTGTTAAAATGATAAAACAAATGGATTCTATTTAGATTATCCACAGCTGCAGAAAGACCATAATTCCAAACATTTGACTCATTGATATTAACGGTTGACCCACTCCAATTGACTAAATCTGTTGTATTTACTTGACCAATAGCCCCGCCAGAAGTTGCATTGTAAAAAATAAATAACTTGTTGTTATGAATAGCCAACGCAGGAGTACTCTGAGTATAAGCTGGGACATTAATCTGAGTCCAGTTTATACCATCATCAGAATAAGTCAAATATATTTGTTGTGTTTCACCTCCACCACTACTATATCTTCCACGGTGCACTACAACTAACCTATCATTAAAGAAAATTGCTTGTGGTGATTGATCTAACAAAGCTCCTGAATTTACCTGTAAGCTGCTAGACCAACTGGTACCATTACTACTATAGTTATACCAAAGTCCGTCATTGTTACCTCTATACAGATTCCAATATGGATTCGATATAAATCTGCCCAGGCGCGCAGATTTATTATCCGACTTTTCATCCGCTTCAGGCTCTACAATCGAAATACTATTTTCCTTTGATGCTGGCGATGTCTTAAATGTTGGTTCCTGACAAGCAGCAATGCTTAAGAGGGTAATAGAGAATACAAATAATTTTTTCATAAGTTTTACTTTAGGTGATTAAAAAGAGACCCTTATAAAACTACTCTATTCTCTAGTCCTCTTTTGAATTGGTTACAATGCTTAAATCTTTATTGATGTAAGAAACAAATGGAAAAACAATAAATCAAAATACAGGTAGTTGGTAATTGGTAGTTGGTAGTTGAAAATAAAGCTGGACAAATCGAATGTTTGAAAAGCACAATTAAATCTTAAACAAGGACAAATCTTGTTGTTAAAAGGACAAATGTCTTACACTAGGCAGTTTTATAATAAGATGCTGCTTTCACTCCAATCACTTGATTTAAGGATGAGACTGCTCTGCCAAGGTTATTTGTTCTAAAAAGAAAGTCTCGTAATTAAGAGCGGTTTTATGCATGCTGAAATCCTCATAAGCAGTCTTTAAACCCAGTTGAACAAGTTCGGCCCTTTTGTTATCGTTGGTGATAAGCTGATTTAGTTGATAAGCAAGTTCCTGATGATCGCCATCATTAAAAAGTAGTCCATTAATATCGTTTTTTATAACGTTGATAATACCGCCAAAACGGGTGGCTACCACTGCAGAGCCCATGGCCATGGCTTCCAGTAAGACTAATCCAAAACCGTCAGTAATGGATGCTAACACGTTGATCGTTATAAGTTTGTAGTAATTAAGCACTTTCTCTGGAGAAACTTCTCCCGCGTAAATAATAGTATTTTGTACCCCGAGTTCTTTACAAAGGCTATCAAAATATCCCTGTTTTATCCCTACTAGAATTACTTTTATCTCAGGTTTGTTCAGATAAATCAGTGAGCGAATTAATTGCTCTTGTCGTTTTAATCTGGAAACGCTACCAATCGTTATTTCTCCCTCTGAAATTCCATACTGTTTTCTTAGAGATACAACTTCAGACTCACTCCATTGCTTATATCGGCTTACTGGAATGCCATTATAGATAACATGTAAATGTCTCTCTGGAAACCCTTTTAAAATGAAGATTCGTTTTAGCTCCTCGCTAATGACTATGATTTTATCTGTTCCTAAAACATAAAGCTTCCGTTGCAAAAAACCCCCGGAACTCAACGGGTATTGTCTTCGAGTATGGAATAAGGGCGTTTTAACGTTGAAGAAAATCCGATTAAAAATAGTTATATACCGATCTTTACTTGATTGCGCGTTAATGATATCAATCTGATAAATATCTATCCAGGACCTAACCAATCGCATTGCATTTCGATCAAAGCGCGACTTAATAACGATCGGTAAAAATGTTACCTCTGAAATATTGGACACTAATTGATGCAAAACCGAATTTGGGCGTGCGGCTACATAAGTATTGTGACCCCGCAGCGCTAAGGCTTGAGCGAGATAAGAAACGGAAAACGAAGACCCAGCTAAAATATCCTCCTGCGTAATTAACAAAATGTTCATCCTGCAAAGATCACAACTTGTTTTGTTTCTTCACTATTGTACGATCTCGCTAAGCCTTCTCCTCCTTCAAGGCCCGTCTCAGAATCTTTCCCACGTTGGTTTTAGGTAACTCGGTACGAAATTCAAAATGCCGCGGGATTTTATAATTGGTGAGAAATTCATGACAATACGCTTTCAATTCTTCCTCCGTTAAACTTGGATCTCGTTTTACAACAAAGGCTTTAACCGCTTCCCCCGATCGCTCATCCGGCAATCCAATAGCCGCTGCTTCAAGCACTTTCGGGTGCTTTGATAATACGCTTTCAACTTCGCTTGGATACACATTAAATCCAGAGACTTTAATCATATCCTTCTTGCGATCCACTATTTTAAAATAGCCCTCTTCATCCATTAAGCCGATATCGCCTGTGCGAAACCAGTCGCCTGGAAAGAACACTCCCGTGTTGTCTTGCTTCCAATAGCCCCGCATAACCTGAGGTCCCTTTGCGCAGATCTCTCCTACCTCACCTTGTTTTAATTGATTTCCATCATCATCAAAAATAGCAAGGTTGGTACTAGGCATGGGTATACCAATTGTGCCTCGTTTGTGATTCCCGTTTAACGGATTACAACAAAGTACCGGAGAGGTTTCACTTAATCCATATCCTTCCGCCAGGGGTTGTCCCGTAACTTCTTCCCATTTATTTGCCACTACTTCCTGAATGGCCATAGCTCCCCCTATCGCACCT
>JAEUUB010000416.1 GCA_016787745.1 Cyclobacteriaceae bacterium | reverse complement strand
TCGTCCGGAAACCTATATCAATCAGTACATCAACGAAGATTGGGTTCCAGTATTACAAACCCCGCCATTCCCGGAATACACCAGCGGGCACAGTGTAATTTCGGCAGCCTCGGCTGTTACGCTTACAAACATATTTGGCGATAATTTTGCCTTTACAGATTCCACGGAAGTTGAGTTTGGCTTATCTTCAAGAAGTTTTAATTCTTTTATTGAAGCCTCAGAAGAAGCAGCTATTAGCAGAATGTATGGAGGAATCCATTACTTGCCCGCTTGTCAGATAGGTGTAGCTGAAGGCAAAGAGATTGGGGCTTTTATTCTTAAAAAGGTAAAAACGAGAAAAGGGTAAATCCTAATCTTACACGGCAGGTCTTAATTTTCATCAAGGGGAATGCTTAAATTTCTGACTAGTTTATGCTCGTAAAATTGCCTATTGGTAATTTTTGTGTTGGATCATTTTTAATTCCGCCTACCTGCCCATTCATTACATTTGAGATTCGAATTATGAAGATATAGCACTTGCAACTTTGCCCTAGTTTGCTCATCTTCCACGGGTATTTTAACTGGCATCGATGCTTACCATCAAACCCCGCTTATCGTTTTGGCAGATCATTAATATGAATGTTGGATTTTTTGGAATCCAATATAGCTTCGGCCTTCAACAAAGCGCGGTTAATCCTATTTATGATATGTTAGGCGCGCAGCCCGACCAAATTCCATTGCTTAATCTGGCTGATCCGGTTACCGGATTACTCGTGCAACCTATCATTGGTGCGTTAAGTGATAAAACCTGGCATCCGAAATTCGGACGAAGGAAGCCTTTCTTTTTCATTGGAGCCTTACTTTGCAGTGTCGCTTTATTCTTTTACCCATTTAGCAGTTCGCTTTGGATGGCTGTCGGGTTGCTCTGGATTTTGGATGTCGGCAATAACACAGCCATGGAGCCATACCGCGCTTTTGTTGCCGATAAGTTAGATGAATCTCAACGACCCATGGGTTTTCAGGCGCAAAGTTTTTTTACCGGCTTTGGTCAAACACTTGCCAATGTCTCTCTCTTTGTGTTCCCGATCATCATTGTTGGCAAAACTGGTTCGTTACCCAATTGGGTATATGCATCCTTCTTCCTTGGCGCGATCTGTTCAATGGGTTCCATTTTATGGAGTATGAAAACTACTTCCGAAATCCCGCCCACAGCCGAAGAATTAGAAGAAATGAAGAACGCACCTAAAAATGTCTTTGGTCCGTTTATCGAAATCTCAAAGGCCATTGGTAGTATGCCCCGGGTGATGTGGCAATTGGCATTAGTTTATTTGTTTCAGTGGTATGCATTATTTTGCTACTGGCAAAATTCATCAAAGAGTATCGCGCTTTCGGTCTGGAAAACCACACCCGATAATGCAGCGCTGTATGAAAAGGCGGTAAGCTGGACAGGACTTGTGAATGGGTGGTATAATATTATTACGTTCTTAAGTGCGTTTGCCTTGGTGTGGTTTGTTCGTAAATCTTCGGCAAAATTCGTTCACTTTGGTGCGTTGGTTTTGGCAGCGGTAGGGTTCCTCTTCTTTCCCTTTATTGAAAACAAGTACTTATTATTTCCTGCTATAACAGGATTCGGCATTGGCTGGGCAAGTATGATGGGTATTCCATATTTAATGGTAGTTAACAATATTCCGAAAGAACGCTATGGAGTATACATGGGGATTGTAAACATGATGATTGTCATCCCGATGATCTTACAAAATTTAACGTTTGGTTATATTCTTCGAGAGTTTTTAGATAATAATGCCGGGTATGCGGTAGCGTTTGCCGGTGTGCTTTTGATTCTCGCAGCCTTGGCTACGCTTCTTATTCCAAACGATAAAAAACCCAACTCAGAGAATATTAGTTTTAGTTCTACTCATTAATGCCTGAATTATGAATCCCTACCTTGGTGAATTTTTAGGAACCATACTGCTTATTTTAATAGGCGAGGGTGTGGTAGCCGGTGTATTGTTAAAAGGAAGCAAAGCCGAGAATGCGGGCTGGTTAACAATCTGTATTACGTGGGGTTTGGCAGTAACTATGGCAATTTATGCTGTTGGAGATTCTAGTGGAGCTCACATAAATCCGGCAGTCACCATAGGTCTCGCAGTTAGTGGCGATTTCGAGTGGGGAATGGTTGCTGGGTATATTCTGGCCCAATTGGCAGGCGCATTTAGTGGGGCCGTGCTGGTGTGGCTTCATTACCTACCGCATTGGAAAGGAACCAAGGATAGTGCGGCAAAGTTAGCGGTGTTCTCCACGGCACCTGCTATACGGAACTCAGTGTCAAATTTGTTTAGCGAGGTGGTGGCAACGGCAATACTAATTTTTGGAATCTTATTTATTGGTGCCAATGAATTTACCCAAGGGCTGAAACCAGTGGTAGTTGGAGCATTAATAACAACCATTGGTTTAGGATTAGGAGGCACAACCGGTTTTGCAATTAACCCGGCTCGCGATTTAGGACCGCGGATCGCTCATGCAATTTTACCGATCCCCGAAAAGGGCAATTCGGATTGGGGTTATGCCTGGATACCCGTGGTAGGTCCAATAATTGGTGGAACGCTGGGGGCAGTGTTGTATGGATTAATTTATTAACGGATGAGTCAATCAAAATACATTATCGCGCTTGATCAAGGGACCACAAGCTCACGGGCCGTACTCTTTAATAGTAAAGGCGAAATAGTGGGTATCGCGCAGCAAGAGTTTCAACAAATCTTTCCGAATCCGGGTTGGGTTGAACATGATCCTGATGAAATCTGGAACTCACAAGCGGGAGTGCTTCATAAAGTGATTTCAGAAAATAATATTGATCATAAATCCATCGCTGCTATCGGGATTACCAATCAGCGCGAGACAACCGTGATTTGGGATCGTAACACAGGCAATCCGATTTACAATGCAATTGTTTGGCAGGATAAAAGAACAGCTTCAATCTGCGAAGACCTCAAAACTAAAGGCTTAACCGATTACGTTCGCGAAAACACCGGGCTTGTGATTGATTCTTATTTCTCAGGCACAAAAATTAAGTGGATACTGGATAAGGTTGACGGAGCAAGAGCGAAAGCCGAAAAAGGGGAGTTGGCATTTGGAACTATCGACACGTGGTTGGTATGGAAACTCACCCATGGCAAATCACACGTTACGGATTACTCCAATGCTTCGCGAACCATGGTCTATAATATTAAAACCTTAACGTGGGACGATAAGCTTCTTGCTGAGTTGCAAATTTCTAAATCGATGTTGCCCGAAGTAAAACCGTCAGCCTCTCTCTTTGGAACATGGAACGTGAACGGTATTGAAATTCCAATCTCCGGGGTTGCGGGCGATCAGCAGGCGGCATTATTTGGTCAGGCGTGCTTCGAACCGGGCATGGCTAAAAATACATATGGCACGGGCTGTTTTATGCTAATGAATACCGGTTCAAAAATTCAACAATCAAAAAATGGATTAATCACAACCATAGCCTGGGGGCTGGATGGAAAAGTAGAATATGCATTGGAAGGGAGTGTATTTATTGCCGGTGCGGCTGTGCAATGGCTTCGCGATAGTCTGCACTTAATCGACCAATCAAAAGACTCAGAATATTTTGCAATGAAGGCCTTGGGCTCCAACGAGGTTTATGTGGTTCCTGCCTTTGCGGGATTAGGCGCTCCGTACTGGGACATGTATGCGCGCGGGGCCATCTTCGGCTTAACGCGCGATACCGGGAAGGATCATTTGATAAAAGCAACTTTGGAGTCCTTGGCGTATCAAACAAAAGATATTTTAAATGCCATGCAAGAAGATGCTGGATTGAAGCTGGCGAGTTTAAAAGTGGATGGTGGTGCCTGCGCTAACAATATTCTCATGCAATTTCAGGCTGACATTTTAGGAACAGAAGTGGAGCGACCCGAAGTAATTGAATCGACAGCCTTAGGGGCGGCCTATCTTGCGGGAATTCAGATTGGTATGTGGAAGAAAGAAGACATCATTAAGAATCGAAAAATTCAAAAACAATTTGTTCCGGCTATGACCGAACAAACACGCGTGCATTTATATAAGGGCTGGCAGAAGGCAGTAAGGCGTACAATGGGTTGGATAGAAAACTAAATGGACTACTTTTGAATCGTACCGAAAATATTAAACAACTTCAATCTCAATCATACGATCTTTTGGTTATTGGTGGTGGTATAACCGGTGCCGGCATAGCTTTAGATGCAGCCTCCAGAGGATTGAAAGTTGCACTGGTAGAGAAAAATGATTTCGCGTTTGGTACCAGTAGCCGATCAACAAAATTAATTCATGGTGGCTTGCGATACCTTAAGCAACTTGAATTTGGATTGGTAAAAGAAGTGGGAAGCGAGCGGGCGGTGGTTCACAAGTTGGCGCCACATCTTGTAGTGCCCGAAAAAATGTTGCTTCCTCTTTACGAGAAAAGAGGTCTTGGAAGTTTGCTTACTTCTATCGGTTTAAAATTATATGATTGGCTGGCAGGGGTAAAGCCTGAAGACCAGCGAAGAATGCTAACCAGAAGTCAAACCCTGAAGCAAGAACCTTTGCTCAATCCGGAAGATGTAAAGGGCGGAGCTATTTACGCAGAGTACAGAACGGATGATGCCCGTCTTACAATCGAGTTAATAAAAACAGGCGCACAGCACGGGGCGTGTGTTGCTAACTACTGTCAGGTTGAGGAGTTTGTTTATCGCGATGGAAAAATAGCTGGAGTAAAAGTGAAAGATCACCTGGCTAATCTTTCATTTCCGATTAAATCGAACGTGGTGGTGAGTGCGACAGGACCGTGGGTAGATGAGTTACGAACGATCAATCGCTCCAAAAAGGAAAAGCGCCTGCACCTAACCAAAGGTGTTCACTTGGTTGTTAGGCATCATAAATTTCCAGTCCATCAGGCTATCTATTTTGATGTGGAAGATGGTAGAATGATTTTTGCAATTCCCCGTGGTGAAATTACGTACGTTGGCACTACTGATACAAATTATCAAGGTAGCATTGATGAGGTCTACACATCAAAGGAAGATGCGGAATACTTAGTTAAGGCGGTTAATAGAACATTCCCTGAAGTGAAACTTACTATAAGGGATATCGAATCAAGTTGGGCAGGTCTGCGGCCGCTTATTCATGAAGAAGGAAAATCTGCATCGGAACTTTCGCGAAAGGATGAAATTTTTGAATCAGATACGGGCCTTATTTCTATTGCAGGTGGTAAACTCACTGGCTACCGAAAAATGGCGGAGCGGGTGGTGGATTTGGTGATTGAAAAATATTTTGATGATGTTGAATCACCATGTCAAACAGAGAATATTCCATTTACCGGATCGGATTTTAAAACCTATAAACAGGTAAAGGAATACATCGATTCAGTGGCCAAACGCCTAGCCGAAAACGGCTTGACGGCCAAAGCTCCTTATCTGGTTCATAATTATGGAAAGCAAACTGACCTGATCCTGAATCACTGGCAGCAGAAGAAGCACCACACTATTGAGGAGCTAGCCAAATCGGAACTTTGGTTTTGTGTTGAACGCGAAATGGTGGTTCAACCTGCAGATTTTTTCGTTCGTAGAACGGGCTTGCTTTATTTTAATAGGCCCTTGTTGGAGACGTTGCTGGAACCGCTTATGACTGAGCTGAGAACTATCTTTCAGTGGACTGAGAAACAGCTAGCGGATGAAGTCGCTAAACTGAATACTGAGATTACTAAGTCACACAAATTTTAGAGTGCTCAAGGAGATGAGGATATTTTTATTTTTGGTTGGCGTCACTTTTCTGATTGCAGTGGAAATAGCCCGGGTGTATTATATTATGCCGTTTCCGGGAAGCCAACAAACAGATACTATTGAACTTGCTTATTTTATTAGTCAATACATCGTATGGTTTAGGATAGCAGGAATTTTGCTGATTGCTTATCCTGCTTATAGTTTGGTTACCCACACCAAGGCTACCATCAAATGGACGGCCATCATGGTGTTGGCTTTTTGGGTGATGGTTGTCTATGCTTTTAACTTTCGGTTTTTAGCAGACAAAATGTTTTATCAACCGGAGAATAAAATTCTCGTAACTGCTTTAAACAATAAAGTTCCAGAAAACAGTCTCGTGTTAGGGGTTGTAATAAATGGTGAGGCAAAGGCTTATCCGATCGAGATTATCGGATACCATCATCAAGTGCGCGACACCGTGGGTGGCCAACAGGTGATGGTTACGTATTGCACGGTATGCCGCTCCGGCCGCGTATTTAAACCTGAGGTAGATGGCCGATTGGAAACATTTCGACTGGTTGGCATGGATCATTTCAATGCGATGTTTGAAGATAGCAATACGAAAAGCTGGTGGCGGCAAGTAAATGGTGAAGCGATTGTTGGTTCCCTAAAGGGTAAACAACTCCCTGAAATCCCGTCCGAGCAAATGACGTTGAAAGCGTGGCTCGTTCGGTATCCCCAGTCTTTGATAATGCAGCCGGATGTAAAGTTCACTAATCAATATGCCGGATTGGATAAATATGATGAAGGTAAAATTGAAGGTTCATTGGAAGGCACAGATTCATCATCCTGGCAAAGGAAATCCTGGATAGTTGGGGTTTCACTTGATGCAGAAGCTAAAGCTTACGATTGGAACGACTTGCAAAAAATGCGCGTGATCAATGATGTACTAGGGGACATGCCACTGGTAGTTGCGTTACAAAATGACTCAGCAACTTTTCACGTTTGGAACCGCATTGTGGGGAACGACACCCTTGAATTTATCTATGTAGATAGTTTAAAATCAATGATAGATGTGAAGTCCAAATCAGTTTGGGATTGGACAGGCAAGTGCTCATTAGGAACTTACAGTAACGCCACTCTTACGCCCATTCAAAGTTATCAGGAGTTTTGGCACTCCTGGCAAACCTTTCATCCAAATACGTTGCAATACCATGGCGAGTAAGCACCAACCTGCCTGGTGGAAGGAAGCAGTCGTCTATCAGATTTATCCAAGAAGTTTTAAGGATGGCAATGGGGATGGGGTAGGCGATTTAAAAGGTATAATTGAAAAACTAGATTACATTCAAAGTTTAGATGTAAATGCAGTTTGGTTAAATCCAATTTTCAAATCTCCTAACGATGATGGCGGTTATGATATTAGTGACTACTATGCTATTCAGCCGGAGTTTGGTACCATGGCAGAGTTTGATCAACTGCTGGAGGGTCTTCATCAGCGGAAGCTAAAATTGATAATTGATCTTGTACTCAATCATTCATCAGACGAGCACCCTTGGTTTCAGGAGTCAAAAAAATCAAAAGACAATCCCTATCGCGATTATTATTTTTGGAGACCAGGCAGCAACGATTTGCCTCCCAATAACTGGCCCTCATTTTTTGGTGGAAGTGCCTGGCAATTGGATAAAGGCACAGGAGAATATTACCTGCATTTATTTTCAAAGAAGCAACCCGATTTGAATTGGGAAACTCCTGCACTTCGCCAGGAGTTTCATAACCTGATGAAGTTCTGGCTGGACAAAGGTGTAGATGGATTGCGACTTGATGTAATCTCGGCCATTTCAAAGCAAACTGATTTTTCAGATACACCGACTGATGACTTCAATGAAACCATTCGGATTAAGTATGCAAATGGTCCGCGTCTAAAAGAGTTTATTAAGGAAGCTAATGAACAAGTTTGGAGTAAGTATAATGTGATGACCGTTGGTGAAGGTCCGGGGATCACTCCACAAAATGCACTTGAATATTTAGAAGAAAATGAGGGACTGAATATGATCTTCCACTTTGGTCATATGTACATGGATCAGGGGCCGGGCGGCAGATTTGATCCTATTCCATGGTCGCTTCATGATTTCAAGTCAATTTTTAAAATATGGAACGATACATTTAAAGAGCGCGGCTGGGGTAGTGTGTTTCTTGGCAACCATGATTTTCCGCGTATGGTATCAAGATGGGGTAATGATAAGGAGTATTGGAGTGAGTCGTCAAAACTTCTGCTAACACTGCTGCTTACTATGCCGGGTACTCCTTTTGTTTTTATGGGTGATGAAATCGGGATGACAAATATCAAGCTGAACTCAGTAAGTGAATCGCAAGACATTGAATCGCAAAATGGATGGCGCGAGGCTCAAAAGAAGGGAACTTCAGAAAAAGAATTTTTGAAAGCCATGAACTATGCTGGCCGCGATAATGCACGCACGCCTTTTCAGTGGACTCATGATGGTAATAGAGGATTTACTTCGGGCACTCCATGGATGCAAATTAACCCCAACCACACAAGCATCTCGGTAGATATTCAGGAAAGTGCCCCTGATTCGATACTTAATTTCTTTCGGGCTATGGTTAATTTGAGAAAACTACATCCTGTGTTATCCTATGGCGATTATTTACCAGTTGAGACAAAAGTTGCGAATCTATTTCTTTATTTCAGAGAAGATAAGAAAGAAAAAATGCTGATTCTGCTTAATTTTTCTAATGAGCTTATTAACTTACCTGACGATATAATTTCTCATTTGACTACCCGGGTAATAGGCAATTATTATGAACGAAAAACTTTTAAAGCGTTGAATCCCTGGGAGGCTTGTGTTTATACATGTTGAACAGATAATTAAAGGAACAAATGAATAACCTCTGGGGAATTGATTTAGGCGGAACAAAAGTAGAAGGAGCGGTATTGAATTCTGCTGCCGATCCTAAAGTCCTTTTTAGAGATCGTCTGCCTACCGAGGGCGACAAAGGGTATGACCATATTTTAGGCCAGATAAAGAAATTG
>JAEUUB010000391.1 GCA_016787745.1 Cyclobacteriaceae bacterium | reverse complement strand
ACCACGCGTGCATAAAAAACATCATGAAAATGAAACGCACAAAATTTTTCCGGTCGGCCGGAAATAGTGGCAAGTTGTGAAGGAAGTAAGTACGAAGTATTGGTTGTGAAAATTGTTTTTGAAGGGGCGAGTTCACCAAGTCGCTTCCAGACTTTTTCCTTGATGACCAAATCTTCCGTTACGCTTTCGCTGATGAGATCGCAGTCGGCTAAGGATTTTTGCAAATCCGTGGTATACGTAATTCGATCAATGGCTCCCGACTTTTCCGTTTCAGTAATGAGTGATGCCTTAATAAGTTGGGCGCTGATTTTTTCAATGGATGTTCTCGCGTTGCTAAGAATCGAATCTGAAATGTCATAAAAGATAACTGTGTACCCGGAGATAGCCGCTTGCAATCCAATACGACTGCCTAAGTTTCCTGTACCGATGATCGTGATGTTTTTTATAGTCATGTTATTTCTGTTTCTCGGTCTGTGTCCTCACAGACCAAAATCGTTTATCTTTAAAATGGATTGTGAGACACAAACCATGGGTAATTAAAGAGGCTGTATAAAAGTCGAATAGGATTGAAATGTAATTCCGGCCTCTAGCCGGAATCCCATCATCCGTTTAAAAAACGGGATCGCGGGTCGGTGCCCGCGATGACCCGATGACTTTTGAGACAGCCTCTCAGTATATTTTATTTTTTTCAATTGCTTTTCGCGCATTTTCTCCGCACGCCTTTATAACATGAATCAGCATGGCAAAGCGAGCATCTTTGGTTATGCCTGATTTGTACCGTTGATAAATTTGCTGACAGATTACACCAACCTTAAAGGCACCAAACGCGTAATAAAAAACGATGTCATTAATTTGTTCATTCGTTTTTTGCTGGTAATAATCTACTACTTCACTCCTCGTAAAATTTCCTGGCATCCAGGTAAGGTTAAAAGGTTTTAAGGAATCCGGGTCTTTCGCTTCGGCCCAATACGCTAACGTTGTTCCCAAATCCATCCGGGGATCGCCCACGGTTGCCATCTCCCAATCCAGAACCGCTTTTATCTCTGTTAAATTGTCTGTATCCAGCACCAGGTTGTCATATTTAAAATCGTTGTGGATAAATGCCTGCTGCGAGTCTGTCGGCAAATGACGTTGCATCCACTCCGCTACTTCATTCATTGATTCAATGGTATCCGTTTGCGCATTTGAGTAGCGTTTCGTCCACCCATCCACCTGCCGTTCTATATAGCCTTCTGGTTTCCCCAACGTGCTAAGTCCGGTTTTTCCCAAATCCAATTTGTGCAGGTAAACCAATTGATCTATGGCAGCTTTGGAAAGCAATCGAAAAGAGTCCTCCTTGATTGAACCCTCCTTGGGTAATCGGTTTCTTAGAATAACTCCGTTTACGCGTTTCATCAAATAGAATTTGCAGCCCATTACGTCCAGGTCTTTACAAAGATGAACAGCCTCAGGTACTTTTGAATACCCGGCAGCTTCAAGTTTAGTTAAGACGAGAAATTCGCGTTCCATATCATGTGCGGATTTGATGTTTGCCCCGAAAGGTGGCCTGCGCAATACGTAATCCTGCTCACGAGTTTGAATGAGGTATGTTAAGTTTGAATATCCACTTGGAAATTGTTGAATGGAAAATTCTTCATGAAATCCTGGTAATACGGTGCGCAGATAGGCCTGCAGTTTCGCCTGATCAAGTTCTTCCCCTTGCCGAACCAAACCCGGTTGATCGATCATAAACCCGCGTATTTTTTCAAAATAGATTTTGCAAGCGCAGCTTTGTGCACCTCATCAGGACCATCGTAAATCCGGGCACCCCGTTCATGCCGATACCAGAATGATAGTAAGGTGTCCTCAGTTATCCCCAAGGCGCCATGCACCTGAATAGCCCGATCTATAACTTTCATAAGTACATCGGCTGCAAAAAATTTAATTGTTGAAATTTCGTCTTTAACCGATTTGGCGCCCTCCTTTTCCATCGCGTAAGCCGTATGCAGCACCAGCAAACGGGCAGCATTTATCTCCGCGCGACTTTCCGCGATCCAAAATTGAATCATTTGCTGATCTGCCAAAAAGCTTTCACCCTGCAACTTACGCGTGACTGCTCGTTTGCACATCAGATCAAACACACGTTCGCAAATTCCAATCCAGCGCATGCAATGATGAATGCGGCCAGGACCTAATCGCGCCTGCGCCAGGGCAAAACCTTCTCCCGCTTCGCCAATTA
>JAEUUB010000371.1 GCA_016787745.1 Cyclobacteriaceae bacterium | reverse complement strand
GCCCTGTGGATCGATCCCAAAAATTCGAATCGTGTTTTGAGTGGCGATGATGGCGGCTTTCGGGTTTCGTACGATGGGTTTAAAACCTTTCAAACAATCAACAACATTGAACTTTCACAATTCTATCAACTCTATCTCGATAACCGCGATCCCTACTTTGTGTATGGTGGATTGCAGGACAATGGTACCTGGACGGGGCCTACCAATTCATTGCATCGGGTAGGAATTTTAAAACGCGATTGGAAACAAATTGCCTATGGCGATGGCTACTATGCTGTTCCTATTCCCGGTCAGGAAAATGAAGTGTATGCCAACTTGCAGGGCGGAGTGATTTATCATGTGGACACCAACACAGGCAATGTGCGTACTATTCACCCCTATCCTAAAATAATTGGATCGGCAGGCGATGCCATCGAGAATCATAAGTACAGATTTAATTGGGATTCACCCATTCACATTTCTCCGCATGATGCGAACACGGTTTATACAGGTGGTAATGTGATTTTCAGAAGTCGCGATAAAGGCTACACCTGGGAGCAAATCAGTGGCGACCTGACCACCAACGATAAATCAAAACAAAAGTCTTCGGGTGGTGAAATTTATCAGGACAATACGGCCGCAGAATTTCATTGCACTATCTTAACTATTGCCGAATCGCCTGTGCAAAAAGATGTTATCTGGGCTGGCACCGATGATGGAAATATCCAGCTTACGCGGGATGGAGGTAAAACCTGGACAAACCTGAAAAGCAGTATTGCCGGGCTGCCTGCCTTTGCATGGGTTTCAAAAATCCACGCCAGCGAACATGATGCAGGTACCGCATTTGTATCGGTAGACCAACATCGCATGGATGATTATAAAGCCTATGCTTTTATGACTACCGATTTCGGCAAAACCTGGACAAAAATAAGCAATGGGTTGCCCGAAGATTGGTGTTATGTGGTACGGCAAGATCCGCATAACGCAAATTTACTTTTTGCAGGGATGGAGCATGGGATTTTTGCTTCGTGGGATAAAGGGAAATCCTGGTCTCGGATTAATAACAACATGCCGCCTGTGTCGGTACGGGACTTGCGCGTGCATAAACGGGATCACGACCTGGTGGCGGCAACTCACGGAAGAGGACTTTGGGTGTTGGATGACATTCAACCTTTAGAAGAGTTCACGTCCATTACCAGTAAAGAGATTGCAGTTTCTACTACCCGTACTGCTACCTTGTGGAACTACTACGGATTGATTGAAGAACAAGGCGATGCCGCCTACAAAGCAAAAAATCCCGAATATGGGGCGTATCTTAATTTGTATCTTAAAAATGATCCGAAAGAAGCCGTTGTGATAGACATTACCGATGCGGGCGGAAATAAAGTTCGCACCTTAAAAGACACGGTTGCGAAAGCCGGGGTAAACAGAATCATTTGGGATTTGCGTTACACCGAGGAAGAGAAACTAATCCATCCGGTAAAGAGCGGCTGGGGCGGAGGACCCTTACGCGTTTTGGTATCTCCGGGAATTTATGCCGCTACGATTAAAGCCAACGGGCAAACAGTAGAAACAAAAATTACCGTGCGTGCCGACCCAAGAATTAACATGAGCGCTCAGGATTTTAAAGCAAAGACTGAAACAACGCTTGCATTACGTGATCAGTTATCGCAAACCCATAGATTGATTAACCGCACCGATGAAGCAATTAAACAATTAACAGAGCTACAGCAGCGGATACAAGCAGCCGGTACCGAGGCAGGCTTGGATAAATCTACACAGGAACAGATTGATGCAACTATAAAGAAGTTAAGAGAGTATGAAGATGAAATTTTACGCAGGCCACCTCCTAATATGGGGTATCGGCAAAGGCCCCGGTTGAAAGAAGAGATTT
>JAEUUB010000330.1 GCA_016787745.1 Cyclobacteriaceae bacterium | reverse complement strand
AACCGGAATGATGCGAGAACCAACATTGCCATTAGGCAACTTTACCATGCCTCCGATAGAGTCTCTTTCAGATTCCGCGTTGAAAACGGTAAACTCCTGTTTCCAGGCAAATGAATTAATATCGCAATACGTTTGAGAAATGATCGGGATAAAGATCAAGGCTTTGATCTTATTGTTGATAGATTGATCAACATGGTGTGTTTCTTGTAAACCCTCATTTGGGTTTTTATCAAAATAAATGGAGAGTTTATCCTTTAAGGTGGCGTCTAATTCCTGTTTCAGTTTCTCAACAAACTCAGTAACCCACCCGTCATATTTATTGTCATTGTGCCTGTAACTAACAAAAATATCGTATTCATAGCCAGACAAAATAGAAGCCATAGGACAAGGTTGGGTTTAGAAATAGCGTGATTTTAAGGAGAAAATTCTGATTATCCAACATTGTAAAATTTATTTCAAAAACAGGCATCTCTCAGATTTAAGTATTTTGATTTGTAGATAATTTTTGCAGGCAATAATAACCGACTATGTAGTAAGTCAATAATAAGTTATACACATTTGATACATTAACGTCCATTAACTTTACCACTATGGTTTCTCCTTCCATCGAATCTAATTATATAAGAAGCCTGTTTCCCTCCCTTCAAAGAACCGTTAATAATTTGCCAATGGTTTTTCTTGATGGCCCTGCCGGAACACAGGTACCCCAGTCTGTAATTAAAAGTATCACGCATTATTACAGGAATTCAAATGCTAATTCTCACGGGGCCTTTCCTACCACAAAGGAAACAGATCAGGTAATCCATCACATGAGGCAGTGTATGGCGGCCTTGCTTGGCGCGGAAAGTGAAAATTCTATTTCGATTGGTCAGAATATGACCACGCTAAATTTTGCATTGGCCCGTGCGCTTTCACGCGTGTTTAAACCCGGAGAAGAAGTTTTAATTACGCAATTAGATCACGAAGCGAATCGCGGTCCGTGGCTAACCTTACGGGATTTTGGAATAAAGGTGCGCGAAGTAAAATTACTTTCCACGGGTGTATTAGACTACAAAGATTTTGAAAATAAAATAAATGAAAACACCCGCCTTGTCTGTATGGGTATGTCTTCCAACTGTATTGGTACTGTAAATGATTTTAATCTTATTCGCAAACTCACCTATCAATACAATGCCTGGCTTTTATTAGATGCTGTGCATTACGCACCGCACTTCGCCATTGATGTTCAGGAAATTGGTTGCGATTTTCTGCTTTGCTCTGCTTATAAATTTTATGGCCCTCATGTGGGTATCCTTTACAGCAAACCCGGGCTATTGGATCGCCTGCCTACAGATAGACTCAGGACTGCCGGGCAAACCGCTCCGGATTCAATTGAAACCGGAACCTTAAATCATGCCGCTATTGCGGGGGTATCAGCAGCCATCGAATTTCTTGCGAGTCTGGGGAGTGGAGAATCTTTACATAGCAAACTCGTTGACGCTTACAAAAAGATAAGTAGCCATGAACATCAGTTGGCCAGCCATCTTTATACCGGATTAAAGAGCATAGCGGGTGTAACACCGATTGGGCAGGATTTTTCAAAACCTGATCGCACACCAACCCTGTCTTTTACGCTTGATGGAAAAACACCCACTCAGGTTTGCGAAAAACTTGCCTTGAAGAATATTTGTGGTTGGGACGGACACTTCTATGCCATTCGAGCCATTGAGGCTTTGGGGCTGCTTGAACGTGGGGGCGTTACCCGCCTGGGTATTTCCATTTACAATACCCTTGAAGAAGTTGATTTTACCCTGCAGGAAATTGAAAAGATTGCAAAATCCTGATTATCGATATGTTGGTCGACCTTCCGCTTATGATAAAATAACCATTTGACCGTACATACACTTAATTATGTTCATCCATAATATTTTTTCATACTATTACCGCCCATAGTTAACCTACTTTCTGATTATGATAATTTTTATCCGTAAGAAAAGCAGAACTCTTTTAAGTTTTGCTTTTATCCTGTTAAGCTGGGCAGCACTTGCTCAGGAAACTTTTCCCCGCAATGATGTGAAAGACAGCCGGGCAGGCTTATTTGCCTTCACCAATGCTACCTTGGTTGTTGATGCCCAAACAACCATTCAAAATGCGACCCTTTTAGTAAAAGGCAATCGTATTGAACAAACCGGTGCAAATCTGGCTGTACCCAAAGGATATGTAACCATCGACCTAAAAGGAAAATATATCTATCCTTCACTGATCGATATGTTTACGAATTACGGCTTGCCCGAGGTGGAAAGAACCCGTGGCGGAGGTTTTGGTGGTACAGAGCAAATGGAATCAAAAACCAAAGGTGCCTATAATGCTAACCAGGCCATTCGCTCCCATTACAATGCAGCCGAAGAGTTCGCCATAAATTCAAAAGCAGCCGAAGAATTGCGTCAACAAGGCTTCGGTTCGGTGTTAACTTCAAAACCCGATGGACTTGCAAGGGGTTCAGCTGCCTTTGTAACCTTAAACGAAAAGAACGAGAACACGGCCCTGATAAAGCAAAAAGTATCGGCTAATTACTCGCTTGAAAAAGGAAGTTCAACACAAACTTTTCCCACCTCTATGATGGGGTATATTGCCTTATTAAGGCAAACGTATCTGGATGCGGATTGGTATGGATCACAAAATCCAAAACCGTTTGCTGACCAATCGCTGGAAGCATGGATACAAAACCAAAAATTACCTCAGGTATTTGCCGCTACAAGTTGGATGAATGTGTTGCGTGCTGATAAAATTGGGGACGAATTTGGAGTTCAATATATTATTAAAGGTGGTGGTGATGAGTACAAACGCATTAATGAGATCAAAGCCACTAAAGCCACGCTTATTATTCCGGTAAATTATCCGGATGCGTACGATGTCGAAGATCCTTTCGATGCGGAGAATGTTTCGTTAGCGGATATGAAACATTGGGAGCTGGCGCCAACGAACCTTGCCACGTTGGAGAAAAACGGAATTGCATTTGCAATCACCACTTCAGGACTAAGGAAAACATCAGATTTTTTACCAAACCTTAGAAAAGCAATTGAAAGTGGTTTGTCCGAGGCAGGCGCATTAAAAGCCCTGACTTCCGTACCTGCACAACTTCTTAAAGTGGACGATCAGGTAGGTAGCTTGAAAAAAGGAATGCTGGCTAACTTCATCATTACTTCAGGCAAATTGTTCGATGAAAAAACAATCATCCATCAAAACTGGATTCAAGGCGAACTTTATAATGTTAAATCCCTTGACACCAAAAACTTTAGCGGCAATTACAGCCTTACTATTAATTCACAAACCTATTCGCTGGAAGTGAGCGGTGAGGCCGGAAGTCATAAAGCAAAAATCAAATTGAATGATACAACTTCCATAGATGCATCCGGAACTTTTGGGAATGATTTAATCACCCTAAGTTTTAAACCTGATAAAAAAGATCAAGGCAGTATCCGACTCTCAGGATGGAGCGAAGGCACAGGCTGGAAGGGCAAAGGACAATTGGCGGATGGAACCTGGATAACCTGGACAGGAAGCCGCACAGGTGATTTGTCAGCTAAAACCACGACAAAGCCGGGCGAGTCAGCTAAAAAAGAAGAGGTAGGCAAAGTGATCTATCCATTTACAGGTCATGGGTACCCTTCGCTTCCAACAACTGAAACTTTACTAATAAAAAATGCCACCGTGTGGACTAATGAGTCGGATGGTGTTTTACAAAATACCGATGTGCTGCTTAAAGATGGAAAGATTTCCAAGGTTGGAAAAAATCTGAGTGATGGATCGGCACGCGTTGTTGATGGTACCGGCAAGCACCTTACATCGGGTATCATTGATGAACACTCACACATTG
>JAEUUB010000321.1 GCA_016787745.1 Cyclobacteriaceae bacterium | reverse complement strand
ATCCTGCGTAATTTGCGTGCAGAAAAATACACCTACTCCCTTTGAGCGAATTAATCGCATGATCTGATCAATCTGGTCCAAAAATGCCTTAGGCGCATCTTTAAAGAGCAAGTGCGCTTCATCGAGGAAGAAAACAAGTTTTGGTTTATCCAAGTCACCGGCTTCGGGCAAAGATTGATACAACTCCGCCAGCAGGGCTAACATAAACGTTGAAAAAATTGCGGGTTGACTCTGAATGTCCGAGACATTGAGCAAACTTATGACTCCCCGTCCATCCACTTTTTCAAAAAGATCATCGATATCAAAAGACTTTTCGCCAAACAATTGATCTACCCCTTGTTGCTCAAGAGCAACAATTTTGCGCAAAATCGTACTGGCTGTAGCAGAGGAAATTTTTCCATAGTCATTTTTTATTTCTGCAGCCCCCGCTCCATCCGTAAGATAGTTTAAGACTTTCTTCAAATCATTCAGATCAACAATAGGTAAGTCTTTATCATCCGCGTATTTGAATACAATCATCAGCACACCCCCCTGAACCTCATTTAACTCCAACACTTTACCAAGCAATACGGGTCCAAACTCGGTTACCGTTGCCCGCATTTGGGCGCCTAGTTTACCACTAAGCGAATACAACTCTATGGGAAATCCGGAGGGTGTATACTTTATTCCCAGCGCAGTAGCGCGTTCAGCAATTTTATCATTTGCCATTCCCTCTAATGCCATTCCGGAAATGTCACCTTTCATATCGGGCATAAAAACCGAAACCCCCGCGGCCGATAATTGCTCTGCTAATAATTGAAGGGTACGGGTTTTACCGGATCCTGTCGCTCCGGTTATCAACCCATGGCGGTTCATCATCCGCAAGGGTAAATTAACCCTGGCATCTGCCAGTATTTCGCCTTGGTAAATTCCAGCACCTAAGTAAATAGACGACCCAGCTATCGTATAGGACTTTGAGATTGACTCAATAAATTTTTCCTTGGACATTTTTTTAGCATATTGAACGACCAAATTAAACCAAACTTTAACGGGTATGAAAAAGATTTTACTACTTCTGATTATTTTATCGGCTGCTTCGGCTTCTTTTGCTCAAATTGATTTGAATAAGGCCACAGCGGCTGCCGCCCCCATGGGATTTGATGTAAACTCATTGACTAAAAGCATTATGGGGACACTTACCGGAAAACTGAAACTGGGCGAAGGTCAGACAACTCAGGTTACTAATCTGTTAAGTAAATTTTTAACGAATAAGTCTGGATTTATGGGACTTATGCAGAGCAAACCTGCCGAATACAAGACAAAACTTGAGGGCGAACAAAAATCTCTTTTTAGCGGACTGAAGGGAATTCTTAAACCCGAACAATTTACCCAGTTTATGAATTTAAAGCCCAAGACAAATGACACAACCAATAATTTGAGTCAGCTTTTTTACTGAACTACAAAACTTTCTTTTTTAATAACCAATCAATTTGGGGATCGTCACCCATCCAAAAATTATGTTCTGAGAATTTTTCGAAGCCCCATTTTTCATAAAATTTCTGAGCTTTAAAGTTTCTCTCCCATACGCCTAACCAAATCCATTCATATTTTTTTTCTAAAGCCCAACTCAAGGCTGTTTCCATAAGTCGTTTACCCACCCTTTTACCCTGAGCAGATGAGAGCACATACAGTCTCTGAAGTTCTACGGTGTTGGGCCCTAGCATAGTCTTTACTTCATCGCATTCGCGAAGGCGCACAAACCCAACTAATTTGTTAAGATCCCAAGCCAGGTACGTTTGGGAGTTAGGTTCCTTAAATTCCCGCTCAAAAGCTGTTGCAGAATACGCTTCATTAAAAAATGCCTGCATGTTTGCCGGTGTATTAAATTCGGCAAAGGTATCCGCGTATGACGAAATAGCTACGGCACGCAAATCTGGCAAGTCCTGAAAGGTCGCTTCTTTGATTTCAATCATTCCTTAAATTAAACCCGGCTTGGGGCGGGTCATTAAAGGTGGCTTCTATTTCTTGTCTTCGTAGTTCTGAAAAGAATATGCAAAGCCTAACGTAAACGCCTGACTTAACTGCGCGCCACTGTCCTGATCAAAGTCGTATAGTAAAATACCCCCTAAAGAGACATTCATAAATTTATTGATTCGGGCTGTGAGCAGTAAATCGACACGGTGGTCAATGGTTTTTAACTCGAAGGTTTCATAGTTGGCGAACATTACGTACCGCCAATTCAGATTCAGGTTTTTGGCAATGTCTTTATTAAAGTCGGCTTGCATTTGAAATGCCAACCACTCGAAACGTGTGGACTCACCGACAAGAACTCCATAGGGTTTTACAAGATCAACCGCATCGAAACGACCATTATTATCCGCTACAATAGTTACACGGGGCGAAAAGGGAGATAATCTAACTTTGAAATAGTCTACCGGATGATATTCAAAACCCCAGGCGGATGTGATAAAAGCCGGGGCTAAAAAGTCAGAGATCAGGGTGCCGGTCTCAATGCCGTTTACCGGTTCATATTTGTATCCTTCAGCGAATTGGGATAGGAAATTAAGCGAAGAAGTAAGACTCCATTTAGCATTTAACTCCCGACCATATTTCGTCTCCAGGTAAATCCGGTCGAGAGTTTTACGATACCCCTGCCCTTTATTGTTTACCATCCCGAAAAGCAGTCCAATCTCATTGTACCAGGAGTTCTTGTCTTTTTTATACTCAGCCCTATAATTAAGCCGGCCATTAAAGCCAAATGAATTTACACCCCCGCCTTTCCAATTAGAACTAAAAGCTGCCTGGTTTACGTTTAATCCACCTTCAAAATTCTTTTTCCAATGGGTGAGAGTATCCACTTTTACGATCTGAGCCTCCACTCTTGTAAAGCAAATAATTAGGGTGGCAAAAACCACCGCACGAAAGATAAAATGAGGTCTTATACTCATAATTGAATGATTTAAGACCGCAAAATAAGAAATATCTGAAAAGCTTTAAATATTATTTAGCCGAATCTCATCAAGGGCAATCTCGGTAAGGGGCTTTGTTATGAATTTAATAACGTGATTATTATTTACGATTTTATCGATGTCGCGCTTATTGTCAGAACTGGAAAGGATAATGACTTTGCATTTGCTGCGAACCAGTTCATTGAATTTTTCAAATTCGTAGAGAAAAACAAAGCCATCGACAATTGGCATATTTATGTCTAAAAAAATAATATTTGGGATATTCTCAGGATTGTTTTGATGCTCCTTTAAGTAATCCAAAGCTCCTTTTCCCGAACTCTTCACCTCTACCCTTTTGGCAAACCGGGTTATCTCAATAATCCTTTTGCTTATAAAATTATCGGTGTCGTTGTCATCAACCAACAAAACAAGATCAATCGTCTTTGCAGTAATCTCCATTTCCATTAACTTCTTAGCACACAGCCTTTCAATTGGTGCAAAATTATTCTTTTTTGCTGCAACCTAAAGTTTTCAGTCTTCGGATGTGGGTTAAAGTAAGTATTTGACCAAAAAAGTAAAAAAACAGGAATCAGCGTGTTAAAATCCTAAGTTTTTCACCCAGGGCCAGATTAAAATCCTGTTTGTGGTTCCAATCCATCAGTTCCTTAATAGTAACGTTATATTGGCGCGCCACGCTGTAAAGGGTATCTGTGGATTTCACTTCATATTCAATAAACTTAGATTCCTGGCTTTGGTTCGCCATTAATTCACGCCCATTTGTTCCGGATTCACCAGGAGCTTTAACGTTCAAATACTGCCCCACCTTAAGACCCGCATTAATGTCCAGTGTATTCCAGGCTAGCAAGTCTGTAACGGCAACCCCGTAATTCTTTGATATTGAATAGAGCGTTTCGCCTGAGCCAACCACGTGCTGCCCGGTAAGATTCGCGGTAGGCGCTTCATTAAACAAATTCTGGATAACTGGTTTTACTACGGCTCTGGGGTCTTGTGATGCAGATTTCTCCTCTTTGGCAACTTCATCCCCGGGTTTAATTTCCCACCCAAAGAAAGAATCATCATCCACTTCAGCAATGACCGTCTCCGTTGAAACCGGCTCTAGTATTGGTTCTATCTGCGT
>JAEUUB010000314.1 GCA_016787745.1 Cyclobacteriaceae bacterium | reverse complement strand
CTTTAATATACAAAATCAGTAAATTGGTTTAGTCGTTATTGGCTATTCCTTCCTATTTTGCCGACTTAATGGATTCTTAATGAGAAATATTCGTTTTTCAGATCATATACTTCCGCACCTGATCGCAGTTTTTGTTTTTTTAGTTGTAACGATCCTTTTTTTTAATCCTGTTTTCTTTGATAACAAAGCACTGGAACAAGGCGATATTCAACAGTGGAGCGGATCATCCAAAGAACTGCGCGATTATCGCGAGCAAACCGGGAAAGAAGGCTTGTGGGTAGCAACCATGTTTTCGGGTATGCCTGCCTATCTTGTAAATCTGCAGTGGAGCGATGGCCCGGTTATTACGTTCAAGAAAATTCTTTCCGTCTTTCTGCCACATCCGGTTTCCAATATTTTTCTGGCTTTTGTTTGTTACTATGTTCTTCTCTTATCCTTTCGTATCCGATCGTGGTTTGCCATAGCCGGGGCGCTTGCGTTTGGTCTTTCCTCCTATATGATCATTGGTTTATCAGCCGGACACAACGCGCGCATTGGTGCTATTGCATTTATGCCCCTGGTAGTTGCAGGAATCCATCTGGCTTTTACGGCAAAGAGAATTTTAGGGTTTGGAGTTACTGCCTTGGGGATGGCGCTTCACTTGCGTGAGAATCATTTACAGATTACCTACTACCTGATGCTGATCGTTCTCGTGTATGGATTAGTGCATCTGATACTTGCAATACAGACAAAGAGAATTGTAGATTTTCTTAAGACAATTTTGGTGTTGGTGCCCGCGGTATTGATAGCGGCCGGAACATTCTTTGGGCAATTCTGGGCTATTACTGAATACACGCGCTACTCCATTCGCGGTCCGTCCGAAATTGCAACCGCAAAAAATGAAACCGATGGATTATCAAAAGCATACGCGTTTCAATATCGCTATGGCATTTGGGAACCCATGACCTTGTTCATACCAAATTTTTACGGGGGCAGCAGTATGGATTTACTGGCAGCCGATCAGGAAAGTAAAACGTATCAATCGCTCAATCAGGCAGGAGATAATGAAACGGCCAATCAGCTAGCCAATTATGCCCGGGCGTATTGGGGCCCGCAGGATTTTACAGTGGGTGCGTATTATGCCGGAGCCATTATTTGCTTTTTGTTCCTGGTAGGAGTTGTTTTTGCGGAAAGGAAATATGTGTGGTGGCTTGTACCCCTTAGCGCGCTTAGTCTCATGTTGAGTTGGGGCGATAGTTTCGCCACTTTTAATTATTTCATGTTCGATTATTTTCCGGGATACAACAAGTTTCGTTCTGTAAACTTTGCGTTGGTGATTATTCTTTTTTCCATGCCTTTATTAGGGATGTTGGGTCTTGAAAATTTAATGGCAAAGGGCTGGAGCAAGGAAACACAAAAAAAATTGCTGTGGCCCGTTTCTATTACCGTGGGCCTTTGCCTGATCTTTATTGCTATTGGCGGCTTTGGAAGTTTTCTTAAACCTGAAGAAGCACAGTTTCCGGTGTGGTTCCGAAATGCAATTCAAAAAGACAGAATAGCTTTGCTGCGATCGGATGCCTGGCGAAGTTTGATATTGATCGTTTTGTTTTCGGCTGCTATTTTTTCGTTGCTGAAAAATTACCTGAAGCCCGCTGTTATTTATCCGGTTTTGGTGGTGTTGATTTGGTTTGATCTCGGGTCTGTAAACACCCGGTATTTCACCAAGGACAATTATAAACGCAAACGCGAAAATGCTTTTGCACAACCCACAGCTGCCGATCAGGAGATTTTAAAGGACAAGAGCTATTACCGTGTTTATAATCTGCAAAGTCCTATGACGGAAGCCCGCACGTCATTCTTTCATAATTCTTTGGGCGGGTATCATGGCGCTAAACTCAGGCGCTACCAGGATTTGTACGACTCAGTAATTTCAAAAAACACTCGGCAATTGTTTGAAGATTTTCAAAAAGGCACCCCCGACTTTGAAGCGTATAATGCACTAAACATGCTGAACGCAAAGTACTTTGTTTATGGTCCTGATAAAGAAAACGTTATTCTTAACCCGGCTGCTTTTGGCAACGCGTGGTTTGTAAAAGAAGTGATACTTGTAAACTCCCCGGCCGAAGAACTAATGAAAGTAACGGCAATCAAAACAAAAGACATAGCGGTTATGAATTCGCAGCAAGTTAGCGGGCAACTGGAAGTTGACAGTTTGGCCTCCATTTCTTTGATGGAACACCAGCCGCCTTATTTAAAGTACGAGTCCGAATCATCCACAAAAGGAATCATAGTGTTTTCTGAAATCTATTATCCGAAGGGCTGGCACGCCTTTATTGATGGCAACGAAGTTCCGATTCTTCGGGCTGATTTTATTTTGCGGGCATTGGAAGTTCCGGCCGGCAAACATATAATTGAATTTAAATTTGAACCTAAGCCCTATGTGATAGGAAACAAGATTACGATGGCCTCAGGTTGGCTTTTACTTTTGGTCGTTATCGGAAGTATTGGGTGGAATGTTAGAAATTCTGACTAGAAAATGATCAATCCAGATGACAGGAATCCTGTATTTAAATTAGCGACTGATTTCGTTAACCACACTTCACGATCTATTTTTCTGACAGGAAAGGCGGGCTCCGGTAAAACAACTTTTCTAAAACACATTGTTAACACCACCTCTAAAAAGTGCGTGGTGGTTGCTCCCACAGGAGTGGCCGCTATAAATGCCGGTGGTGTAACCATGCATTCTTTTTTTCAGTTGCCGTTTGGACCGTACCTACCCGGCACCCAAAGTAAATTTAACGGGGTAGAGGTTTCAGATAAAAATAGTCTCTTTAAAAATATTCGCTTTAGTCGCGAGAAGCGCGAATTACTTCGCGAGCTTGAATTGCTCATCATTGATGAAGTAAGTATGGTGCGATGCGATATGCTTGATGCCATGGATACCATCCTGAGGCATTTCAGAAAACGGTATGCTGAGCCCTTTGGTGGTTTGCAGGTTTTATATATCGGTGATTTATATCAACTGCCGCCCGTAGCCAAAACAGAAGAGTGGGAACTTTTAAAGGAGCATTATCAAAGTCCGTTTTTCTTTCAGGCGCACGTGGCGATTGAATCACCACCCCTGTACATTGAACTAAAGAAAATTTACAGACAAAGTGATCAGCAATTTATAGCGTTATTAAATCGGGTTCGAAACAACACCCTTAGCCAGGAAGATTTACACTGGTTGAATAGTAAATACGAAGGCCACTTTACCCCACCGGCCACAGAGAATTATATAACGCTGTGTACACACAACTATAAGGCAGATGCTGTAAATGCGGCCGAGTTGGAAAAACTGCCGGGTCAGGTCCACCGTTTTCGGGGGATTATTGAAAATGAGTTTTCGGATAAAGCCTTGCCCACGGAAATGGAATTGCGATTAAAAGTAGGAGCACAGGTGATGTTCATTAAAAACGATACCGATGCGGAACGCAGGTATTACAATGGAAAACTCGCTGTGATAAGTCGCATTCAGAATGACGAGATAGAGGTTACGTTTCCCGATACCCAATCAACTTTAGTTCTTAGCCAGGAGACCTGGCGCAACATCCGGTATACGTTAAACCCCGAAACCCGAAAAATCGAAGAAGAAGAGATCGGTTCGTTTACCCAATATCCAATCCGGCTGGCCTGGGCCATTACTATTCACAAAAGCCAGGGACTAACTTTTCATAAAGCCGTTTTAGATGCAGGTAGTTCTTTTGCCCCGGGGCAGGTATATGTGGCGTTGAGCCGATGTTCATCTTTTGAGGGCCTGGTGTTGCAATCACGAATCACCTTCGATAGTGTTTCAACCGATGCGCGGGTAATTGAGTTTGCGCACCGTGAGCAGGAGGCGGCTGTTTTGGAAACTATTTTGACCCAGGAACAGAAACAGTTTTTAGCCGACCGGTTGAAGCGAGTGTTTGATTTCACTCAACTGACTGATGCGTTGGAGAATTTTAAGCAGGATCAGCAAGAAAAGAAAGCCAAAAAAACTACTATAACCTGGTCATGGATTGATCCTTTGATTTTGGTGGCGCGTGAGAAGCAGGAGGTATTTCGAAAATTTCAACCGGAGCTAGACCGGATTCTGGAGGGAGTCCCCGAGCACGGCACGCAATTGCTTATGGATCGAATGCAAAAAGCCATCACTTACTTTTCTTCTGCTGTACTTACCGAAATGTTGGTGCCGTTAAAGCAACAGGAAGACGCGTTGCGCAAAGCCACCCGGGTTAAAAAGTACCTGACCGAAGTAGGCGCCTTACGGCAATTAATTGCGAATAAACTCAAAGCGATTCAGCAAGCCAGTTACGGAGATATTCAATTCTATCAGCCGACTGAAGAGGAAGTGGAGGCGGTAGAGACTTTTAAAAAGCCTGCGGTTCGAAAGAAAGAAAAACGAGAGAAAGGAAGTAGTCTGAAAGACACTCTCGTTGCTTTTCGCGAAGGTCAGAATCAGAAGGTAATTGCCGAAACCCGTGGCCTCGCTGAAAGTACCATTGAAGGCCACCTGGCGCAATGGGTGAAGTCTGGCGAAATTCAAATTGAGGAACTTCTTTCAAACGAAAAGATTGAAGCAATAAGGAAAGCCCTTGAAACCAC
>JAEUUB010000298.1 GCA_016787745.1 Cyclobacteriaceae bacterium | reverse complement strand
TAAAGGGAACATGGGCGGAAAATGAGCCGGTGATGGTTCGGGTTCACTCATCGTGTGTAACAGGCGACATCTTTGGCTCATGCCGATGCGATTGTGGCACGCAATTGCACCATGCCATGACCATGGTGGAGAAAGAGGGCAAGGGAATTGTGCTTTATATGAAACAGGAAGGCCGGGGTATTGGCTTAATGAATAAATTAAGAGCCTATAAACTGCAGGAGGAAGGATTGGATACCGTAGAGGCAAATCTGCAACTCGGCTTTGATATGGACAACCGCGATTATGGAATCGGTGCGCAAATTTTGAGCGACCTGGGCGTATCCAAGCTTAAACTCATTACAAATAACCCAAAAAAACGGGTGGGCTTAATGGGGTATGGTCTGGAAATTGTAGATAACATTCCTATTGAGATTGCACCTAATCCCTACAACGAAAAATATCTTCAAACCAAACGCGATAAGTTGGGTCATCAGATTTTAAAACAAAAATGAGATACCTCTCACTCATACTTTTAATAATCAGTTATACAAGTGGTTCCGCCCAGCAATTTGCCATGGATTTATGGCATACCGGAAAAACAGTGTTGGATTCCGGTGATACGTTAAGGGGTAATTTAAAGTATGATCTCAAAAACGATATTTTACAGGTTGATTTGAACAATAAAATGGAGAGCTACACAGCCCGCAAAGTATTGTTCTTTGAGATTTTTGATGAAACCGTTAAGAAGTATCGCCTGTTTTATTCCTTACCCTATTCAACGGCAGGCCAGTATAAGGCGCCCATTTTTTTTGAGTTGCTTGTAGAAGGAAAACTCACCGTGCTGTGTCGCGAGTCGTTTGAATACCGGACTACCTCTTCACCCCTTTATTATTACGGTACCTACAGCCGGATTGTGTTAATCAATAAATACTATTTACTTAAAGAGAATGGAGACATTATTGAATTTCAGGGGAAGAAAAACGATTGGTTTGATCAAATGCAAAGCAAAAAAAGCGAAGTGGCAAAGTATGCAAAAACAAATCGGTTGGATATGGATGAAAAATATGATTTGGCCCGCGTGATCGACTATTACAATTCACTTTATAAGTAATCCCTTTTTTAGCATGGATAAACCAATGATCTTAGTAACCAATGATGATGGCATTACCTCGCGGGGTATCTTCAGTTTGGTGAATGTAATGAAAGAACTGGGCGAAGTATTGGTGGTTGCCCCGGATAGCCCACAATCGGGAATGGGACACGCCATTACAGTGGGAGACACCTTACGGCTGACAGAATCATTTATTTTTGAAGGAGTAAAAGCCTACGAGTGTTCTGGCACGCCTGCCGATTGTGTTAAAATGGCGCGCCACTTTGTTTGTAAAGACGGACGTCAGCCCGATATCGTAGTGAGTGGAATTAATCATGGCAGCAACACATCCATCAGTGTGTTGTATTCTGGCACCATGTCGGCAGCCATCGAAGGGGCGATTGAAGGAACCCCGGCCATAGGATTTTCCTTGTGCGACTACAGCCACAAAGCCGATTTTTCTCATACCCACGAAATAGTAAGAAAGATTACCCAACAGGCATTGGACAAGCGCTTGCCGAAAGGGGTTGCTCTTAACGTAAACATTCCTCCAAAACGGAACGAGGCTATTAAAGGCATTCGTATTTGCAGACAGGCCAATGCAAAATGGGTGGAAGAGTTTGTGCAACGCTTTGATCCCAATGGAAGAAGTTATTTCTGGATGACGGGCAACTTTGTGAATTTTGATAAAGGAGAAGACAACGATGAGTGGGCGATAGCCAATAATTACGTGTCTGTAGTTCCTTGTCAGTTTGATCTTACGGCTCATCAGGCTATTCCTATTTTAAATGAAGACTGGGAAATCCTTCGCTGATGGCGATGCTCGCAAGAGTTTTATTATTTTGGATTGACAAAATGAAATGAGCCTAAACCAGACTATACCCAACAGAATGTTAATGCCTGTACCTTGTACCTGGGCAAGGAAATTCTTTCTTGTTCCTTTTTTTTTACTATTGGCTTTGGCAACATGGGCGCAAACGGGTCGTGTCTCGGGCCGCATCCTTGACTCTCAAACGGTCGAACCACTCTCTTTTGCCAATGTGTTTATTAACAACACCACGATTGGGACAGCCTCGGATATAAATGGAGAATTTCTTCTCTCCAATATTCCCGTGGGCACGCATGAAATTATTTTTTCGTTTGTTGGATATCGCCCGTATCAAACCCGCATTAGCGTGGAGGCGGGGGGGGAAGTCAAAGTAACGGTTCGCCTGATTGCGGACGAAATAAAACTTGAAACGGTTGAGGTAACGGGTTCGCGCGATAAAGTTTGGGATAATCAGTTGATAAAGTTTGAAAAGATTTTTTTTGGAACTTCAAAAAACGCTGCCTTATGCAAGATTGTAAACCCATGGGTGTTGGAATTTACCGAAAGCGAAGATGTGTTCAACCCGCTTTTTATAGCAAAGGCCTCTCAACCTTTGGAAATCAATAACGTTGCGCTGGGATATCACATCTTCTTTTACCTCAAAGATTTTAAAGCGGGTGCGCAGAATTACAGCATTGTGGGCAACATGCGTTTCGAGGAAATGAAGACGGATGATAAAACCATGGCTGGTCGCTGGACGGAAAATCGAAGAACTGTTTATGAGGGATCGGACCGACATTTGTTCAAGGCTATTTTAGACAAACAGGTTAAAGAGCAGGGCTTTCAGTTATATAGCGACAAGCCTGGGAACACAAATACTACAACCCGCACGAACGTCTTCAGTCAGGAATTGGGTAAATCAATCATTCGATATAACCCAACCGATCTGGTTTCACCGGGCAAGCGACCAGGAGAATTTCGGATTAAAATGCAAGGTCGTGTGGAGATCCACTACTTAAATGCGATAGCATCAAAAAAGGTATACCGGGATGTTCCATACGCAGTGGCCTGGATGGAAATAGCTTCCGGCTATGTAGAGGTGAATGCCTTGGGGGTTCCTCTTAACAGTCTGGATATTGTTACCTCGGGCTACATGAGTTCAGCGCGGGTGTCTGATATGTTGCCGTATGATTATGAACCTTCCCAATCCATTGATGTAATGAAGGAAGATCAATCCTGGACAATAGAAGGATTAAAATTTAAACGCCTTCAGGAAAGAGTTTATCTGCATACCGACAAGCCGTATTATTATGGGGGAGAAATGATCTGGTTTAAAGGCTATCTCCATTATACCATGCCCGAACTTTTTGATAGTCTTAGCCGGGTTTTATACGTTGAACTAATAAGTCCTGAGAAGAAAGTCGTTTCAACAAACGTTCTGCCCATAGATAGTGGTCGGGTGGCAGGTAATATTTTTTTAGCCGATACGATTAAGACCGGAAATTATTATTTGCGGGCCTATACGCAATGGATGATGAATTATCCGGGTGATGAAATTTTTGTTAAATCAGTTCCCATTCTTCCGTTAAGTGTTTTTGTTGATTCAACAGCGGTGGATCCAAAAAAGGATAGCACCCACATTATAACAATTAGCTCGCAAGCCAATACCTATTCAACAAGAAGCAAAGTAATTGTTGATATTCAGGTGGCAGGATTATCGGGTCAACCTTTACAGACCGAATTCTCTGTATCTGTAACGGATATGAATCAAGTAAAACCAGTAGCCGGAGAGAGAAACATTTTAGGTAATTACTATTTTAGAAGCGAGCGATTGAATCTTAATCCGCCCGGTAGACTGCTTCCAATTGAATTTGGGATAGGATTTTCTGGTGCTTTCGCAAATGATAAGGGAAAACCTGAGAAGGCAGATTTGATGGTTATTCAAGGAAAGATGGAGGACATGGTTACCATCACCACCGATGAGGTTGGGCATTTCTGGTTAAACGGATTTCAGTTTATGGATACCGCTCAATTTTCTTTTCAGGCCAAGAATTCGAAAGGTAAACCTTATGGTAAGGTTACCCTGTTTCCCCGTGCCGTCCCGAAAGCTGATTTTACCGAAGCTGCACTTCCTTTGTCAACGCGATCTTCAACGGATCCGCAGCGATACAAGATGGATTACCATCTGTCGGACGATGTAAAAGTACTGGAGGAAGTAACGGTAACGGCCACAACTATTGACAATACAAGGGTGAAGCAAGCCGTTGTGTATGGAGATCCGGATTATACGGTGAAAGGGGATGATTTACTTAATGCTTCGGCTGGAAATATTGTTCCGGCTTTGCAAGGGCGAGTGCCGGGGCTACAAGTAATTCCCTTTTGGGATGAAACCGGAATTCAACGTTATAAAATAAGAATCAGAGGGGGATCCTCTTCCTTTGGAGTAGGGGGAACAACGGAACCCTTGCTGTTAATTGATGGTATACCCATTATGGACGGAGGATTTGTGGCTG
>JAEUUB010000234.1 GCA_016787745.1 Cyclobacteriaceae bacterium | reverse complement strand
CCTATGTATATTCTTATACTACTTGCATTGGCTCTGGCTCCCGGAATAGCTATTGGTGTTTACATTTATTTGAAAGACAGGCACGAACGCGAACCCGTAGGACTTTTGATCCGAAGTTTCTTTTTTGGTTTGCTCAGTATTTTTGTAACCCTTTTAATTAGTCAGGGACTGGGCGTGCTTGTTACCCTTGACGAAACGAGTATTAGCGAGCAAGCTGTTCACGCATTTCTTATTGTTGCTCTGGTAGAGGAATTCAGCAAATTCATTTTTGTACGGGGTGTACTTTATAATAACAAGCACTTTAACGAGCCTTTTGATGGCATTGTGTATTCGGTTATGGTAGGCATGGGTTTCGCCACCTTCGAAAATATTCTTTATGTAGTAGAAGGCGGCATTGGCACCGCGTTGCTTCGCATGCTAACGGCTGTACCCGCACATGCGACTTTTGCCGTATTGATGGGCTATTATTTGGGCAAGGCAAAGTTTGAACACAAAAAATCGTACTACGCGTTGCATGCCCTGGGTGTGGCCACCTTGTTTCATGGTGCTTACGACTACTTCCTGTTTATCTCGTATGTACCCGGCATTGTATTTGGCGCTGTCGTTTCGTTGATTGTGGGCATCTGGCTTTCGAAAAAAGCAATTCGAATTCATCAATTAGCTTCGCCATTTAAGGTTGTACCTTTTGCCCCTAACAATTTGCCGGGTTCAGACCCCGACAATAAACCGATTGGTTAAAATAACAATAGAAAACCAAAACGAACACAATGATTCGGAATGCGGTAGGTGAAACTTATAAGGAAAAGCTGGCAAACTTTCGCTTTCGCGGAAAGGAGCCTGGGCGTTTAGAGAATTTTAGCGATGCCGTTTTTGCCCTGGCCGTCACATTACTCCTCATTTCCACTACTCCGCCAACAAACTTTGATCAGATTAAAATATTCATCTTTGATTTAATTCCGTTTACATTATGTATCACCCTTATCATTCTTATCTGGCACGAGCATTTTGTCTTTTTCTACCGATATGGTTTACGTAACCGGACTGTTGTTGCCTTAAATACCCTTTTTCTGATTATAGTATTATTCTATGTTTATCCTCTTAAGTTTTTAACCCGACTAATTTTAATACCCATTGCCCATATACTTGACCATGAAGGATTGAAAAATATTTTTACGAAAAGTATTCGGTATCAAGATATGGCCGACTTAATGATTATCTACGGCCTTGGTGCTGCCAGTGTATTTCTGGTGCTGGTAGGTATGTACAGGTATGCCCTAAAGCAAAGTGAAGAACTCGGATTGAATGAAATTGAGAAATTTGACACCCGCATGAGTATTCGTGCGAATGTTTTAATGGCTATAGTGCCGATGATTTCTGTTTTGATTGCGATTATCTTTCGCAAGCATGAGTTTGCAGGTTTGTTTGCAGGATTAACCTATTTCATTTACACCCCCATTATGATATTTCATGGGATATCGGTGGATAGAAATCGATTAAAACTTATTGACGCCTCGCCCCCCCTGAATGTCGAGATTAATGAGGAAAAACCGGATTCTTAGCTTTATTTTTAAATCACATCAATCTGCCCCCGCAAAATATCCTCCAGCGTGTCGCGCCTGCGAATAAGTTTTGCTTCACCATTTAATATTAAAACTTCAGCTGGCCTGAATCTTGAATTGTAATTGGAGGCCATGGAATAGCCATAAGCTCCGGCATTTTTTATGGCGATTAAATCGCCTTCACGCACTTCGTTCAATTTTCTGTCCGCACCCAGCGTATCCGTTTCGCAAATATTGCCTACCACGGTATATACTTTTTGCGAGCCTGTGGGATTGGAGATGTTTACAATCTCATGATAGGCATCGTACATCATAGGACGAATAAGCTGGTTGAGGCCGGAGTTGACACCCACAAAAGTTACCGAAGGTGTGGATTTCACCACATTGGTTTTAGT
>JAEUUB010000228.1 GCA_016787745.1 Cyclobacteriaceae bacterium | reverse complement strand
TAAATGTTTTGCGAGCGCGACATAAGTAGATAAATTAGAAGTCCTATTACCTAAACCTGAGTTTATGCCAACGATCACACGTCTCATCAACGGCTATCCATTCATTTCCTACACCCACGAAACATTTTCACCGCATGAAATGGTTAATCGAAGCGCTGCCTTCTATAATTGGATGGAAAAACGCAGAACAGTGCGGGATTTTTCAGACCAACCCATCCCCTTTGCAGTTATTGAAAATATTATCAAAACCGCTTCAACAGCACCTTCGGGCGCACACAAGCAACCCTGGACTTTTTGCGTAGTTGCCAACCCATCTTTGAAAAAGGAAATCAGAATTGCGGCTGAGAAAGAAGAAAAAGAAAGCTACGACAGTCGAATGAGTGCGGAATGGTTGGAAGATTTAAAACATCTTCAAACCGATTGGCAAAAACCATTTCTTGAAATTGCCCCCTACCTCATCATCGTCTTTAAAAAAGCCTACGACCTTTTACCGGATGGATCGAAGCGGACAAACTATTATGTCAATGAATCAGTAGGTTTAGCCTGTGGGTTTCTATTGGCTGCTATTCATCATGCCGGCCTGGTAGCGCTTACCCATACTCCCAGCCCTATGAACTTTCTTACTAAATTATTAAACAGACCTGAAAATGAACGCCCCTTCCTGTTGATCCCAATTGGCTATCCGCATGAAGAAACGTATGTACCTAAACTTGAGCGAAAAAATATGGAGGATGTACTGGTTAGATACGAGTGAAACATTTAACCAACCAAGGAATCAATTCCGTACAAATTGGTTATCCCGATAAGGATTTAATTTGATGTAAGTGAGCTTATACGTTATTTCGGATTGGCCTTTCATTTCCTTGCGAACACCTTCCAGAATTTCACGAGAGCGGTCGAAAGTAAACGTATAGTGAAGTGTTTCACCCTGGCCCTCAAAATGAGTATAGATTAGGATATTAGCTTCTGTCATACCCGTAAACTCGCCACGAACAGAATAAGAGGGTTGTTTTTCTTTATCCAGCGATATTTCAATGTATTCACGATCGGACCCAAGCTTGTCCTTTAGAATGGCAACCTTGGAATAGTTTTCTTTTCGCACCATAACACGCTCACGATCTTCTGAACTCAAAAACCGTTTCCCTTTTTTTATAATAACCGCTGACACGGAGTATACACCCTCAATGGATTCATTATCCCCTGCATCCTTATTCATGTAACGCTGAATCAATTCATGAAAATCAACCTGCTCAAAAGGAGACGTTTTTCTGGCTTGCTGCAGAGAATTCATGTGTTGAAATGAACACCCACTAAACAAGACCAAGCCAACCAAAAACAAGACTATTTTTCTCATACCAATCAAATGTATCAAAACTCTTACCTAATTTGAAAATTAAAAGTTAATATCCTGATAATCACTACTTATACAGCTCCTACACGAAAGGCGTCCTTTAAGAGCCGAAGGCTTAAAAAGGGACTTTCCCATCAGCATGCGCACACATTCCTGAATACCCTCTGTAATGCTGGGATGCGGGTGCACACATTCCGCCAGTTCTTCAATTCCCTTATCCATCGAAATCAGAACTGCTACAGCCTGAATGGCACTGCTGGCGTGATTTCCTACCACCTTCATACCCAAAATCTTCATATGGTTATCGCAAGTCACCAATAATTTAATAAACCCCTGCGTATTTCGCTTTGCGATTGCCCTTGAAATGGTGCTGTACTCCAGGGTAACCACTTTATAATCGATTCCATTTTCTTTTGCCTGGGTCTCATTCATACCCACACCGGCCACCTCAGGACTTAAAAACATTATGGTACTAATGTTTTCATAGACCAGCTTACGCTCTGGTTTCCCAAAAATTTTCTCAACGGCATAACGGCCCTCTAGCTCACCTACATTAACCAAGGATATGTCGGCTGTTAGATCCCCCACCGCATAGATGTTTCCCACATTGGTTTGAGTATCATGATTGCCAATCCCTCGTTTGGTCATTTCAATCCCTACTGTATCCCCCCACAAGTTTTCAATGTTGGCAACCCGACCCACAGAAACGAGTGCCTTTTCAACATTAAAGGTTCCTTTACTGCCATCGGTGTATTCCAATTCATACTCTACACGACCATTCACTACTTTCATGCTGATTAATTTAGAATTTCGATGAATCAGCACGCCATTGTTTTCCATGTTGCGTTCAACAATCTTTACCACATCTTCATCTTCGAAAGGAAGAATGCGATCTCCTTTATCAATCAGGTGTACTTTGGTACGGCCAAACCCGCTGAAGATAGTCGCATACTCACAACCAATAACACCGGCTCCCACAATCACCATGCTTTCAGGAAAATCTTCGAGGTCTTCAATGCCTTCGCTGGTAAGTACAATTTTTTCATCAATGGGAAGTTCAGGCAACAAACGTGGGCGGCTGCCGGTAGCTAAAATGATATTATCGGCATGAACTATTTCGGCTGCGCCATCATGCGTAATCTCAATTTCGGTTGACGACACCAATTTAGCTGTGCCCACCTTGTAGGTTAACAGGTTTGCATACGCAGATGAATATAGCTGCTGCATGTGTTCCTCAAGCAGACTTTTACGCTCTTCTATCGCTTTTCTTACTTCAAGCTGAATTTGTTTAAAACTTATGGAGGGTTCTTTGATGTTGTAGCGCTTTAAATTTTTACGAAAGGCGGAGGCTTCACGCGAGAGTTCCCACCACGTTTTGGATGATAAAGCTCCATTGGTAACACCCGCTCCTCCTACCTGATTTCTTTCGATTAATAACGTTTTCTTTTTAAAATCAATGGCCCGCATGGCTGCTGCATAGCCGGAGGGACCTGCCCCAATGATAACCAGATCAAATTTCTCCATAAACAATTAAAGCCTGAAACTAGATGACAAGATACAATTTACGGGTGATCATTCCATGTAGAAAAGTTAAACTGTTCTGTTAAATAGTTTAATTTTAAGACTTTAAAACAATCATGCTCGACCGCTTAATAGAATGGGATAAGGAATTGTTGATTTACCTAAACGGGTTTCATACACCCTGGCTCGACCCGGTAATGCTGTTGATAACAAAAACGGTTTTCTGGACTCCCCTATTCGCCTTCTTGATTTTCTTAATTTTTAAAAACTTCAAGAAGGATGCCTGGTTTATTTTAATCGGAGCCATCGTAACCATTGTTTTGTGCGATCAAATCACTTCCACCTTCATGAAGCCATTTTTTGCTCGCCTGCGTCCATCGCACGATCCATCCTTAGCCGGCCTGTTGCATCATGTTCAGGATTATAGAGGGGGACGATACGGCTTTTCATCTGGGCATGCCGCCAATACATTTGGGGCGGCCTTATTTGTTTGGTTTACTTTGCGTCCTGTATATAGATGGACTGGCGTTATCTTTCTTTGGGCTGCATTAATGACATATACGCGAATTTATCTTGGCGTCCATTTCCCCGGAGATATACTTGTTGGCGCAACGGTTGGGCTTGTCTGCGGATGGATCGGGTATAGACTTTCTTCTTACCTGAAAAATCGATTTACCTTAAAGTGATGTTCTATTGATTCAATAATCGTTTGACATATTTTCCTATTATGTCAAACTCAAGATTAACCCAATCTCCAGCTTTCAGGTTTTTAAAGTTTGTATGTTCAAAGGTATACGGGATAATCGCCACTGTAAATCTATTTTCATTACTATTAAAACAAGTCAGGCTAACCCCATTTATGCAAATCGATCCTTTTTCAACGGTAACATTTCCAAAAGCCGGATCATACTCAAACTCGAATAACCAACTTCCCTGCTCATCTTTTACGGAAAGACACTTACCTGTTTGATCTACATGCCCTTGTACAACATGGCCATCAAATCGGCCATTGGCTATCATGCAACGCTCGAGGTTTACAACGCTTTCCTTTTCCCATAAACCCAGGGTAGACTTTTTTAAGGTTTCATTGATAGCGGTTACCCAGTGGGTATTTCCATCTACCCTGGTAACAGTAAGACACACGCCATCATGCGAAATGCTTTGATCAATTTTCACCTCATGACTAATCGAACTTTCAATACAAAAACTTCGGTTCGTTTTGTTGTGATTTACGGCTACCACCTTACCGGAAGCCTCTATTATTCCGGTGAACATTATTTTCCTTTTTTCTCCTCCAACTTTTGAATCTCTTCCTTTTGATCGGGGCGAACCGTTGGATACACGATGCCCAACTGATCCAAGTAGGTTTTGTATTTGGCCGGGTTGTAATAAAACGGTTTCAATTTAGGAGCGTACTCCTCCATAATCTTTTTATTGAGCGTGATAGCCGGCATATCCTTTTCACCAACCAATGGGGTGTACTGTAAGTCTTTGGTTTGCTCCGTGCGATAATATTCCCAGGAGTTTTTTAGAATTTCAGGTTTTAACAATAAATCCAGCAACGTCATTACCTCCGCCTTAGCGCCATAAACAATCCCTTTATGGGCAATAGGTGTTGCCATAGAAATGGCATTACTCCAGTGATGGCCTGGCAAGCCCGGAATATTGGATGGATAGCGAAGCACAATGGTTGGCACTGTCCAACTTATATCCGCGATATCATCTGACCCACCACCCATAGACATTAATTGCCGGCCCATTACGTTTACCGGACCCGTGGGGCTCGGAAGGCTAATTGTATCCAGCTTTACCGCGAGACCTTCCACCTTCGGAGCCTTCATTTCAATTTGGGTCGCTTTTGCCAAAAGTTGATCAGCATCTGTCCACTTGGGCAGACCCACCTTTTTAATGTTTTCGTACATGGCCTCGGCCATTGGTTTATTGAAATGACCGGGCCAGGCCGATCCCAAAACTTCGTAGGTGAATTTTGTGTCAGTCATTAAAGCTGCACCCTCAGCTGTTTTCACACCTTTGTCAAACAATGCTTTGATGGCAGGATACGTGCGCTCTCTGAAATAATACCACACCGATGCTTTGGACGGAACCACATTGGGCTGATCGCCCCCGTCAGGAATTACATAGTGCGAACGTTGTGTTAGTTCTAAGTGCTCTCTTCTGAAATTCCACCCTATGTTCATGAGTTCAACCGCATCAAGAGCGCTTCTTCCGCGCCAGGGGGCACCCGCGGCATGTGCCGCAGCACCTTCAAAGTTAAATCGTACGGATACTAAGCCATTACCTCCCGAATCTCCGTACCCTACCCCCAGGTTATTAGCAACGTGGGTAAAGATACAGGCGTCAACATCTTTAAAATAACCAGCCCTTACGTAGTACGCTTTTGTCCCTACCAGTTCCTCGGCAATACCGGGCCAAAGCATAATCGTTCCTTTGATCTTATCACGCTCCATAATTTTCTTTAAAGCCAAGGCTGAAATGATATTCAATGCCTGCCCAGAGTTATGGCCTTCGCCATGGCCAGGAGCACCTACCACAATGGGATCCTGATAGGCTACTCCAGGCTTCTGAGACGCCTTAGGAATACAATCTACATCGGAACCAAGAGCTATTACCGGCTTCCCAGAGCCCCAGGTGGCAATCCAGGCTGTGGGTACTCCCGCTATTCCCTTCTCTACTTTAAAACCATGCTTTTCCAGCAAAGTAGTGAGGTAATTGAATGTCTCGTACTCCTGAAAACCTAATTCAGAGAAACTGAAAAGCATGTCATTGATCTGCTGACCCAATACGGCATTTTTCTCAACTTCAGCAGCGGCATCGGCCTTTAACTTTTCAATCTGTTGAACTTCGATCTGACCAAATAGGGAAACTCCAGTCAGCATCAGAAACAGGGTAAGTAATAAACTCCTTTTCATCTGTTAATTTTTTTTGTTTATGTCACAAAATAATCTTTCAGGTAGTGGAAAGTATTGCCTGGCCATTTCATAAGACAGGGTTTTGTGGTTTTGTGATTCTGCAATTTAACCATTAACCCATTTGATTTAACATGCTTTTACAGGAGCGCAAACGGCTGTTTAAATGGTTAAAAAGAGGTTTTTAAAAAATTTGGTTTATGTTATAAACTATTTTATTTTTGTGTCGTTGAAAGCTATAGCCCGAAGGAACTCTCATAAAATCCAAATACCATGAGTATCGACAAAGAAACCCTCACTCCCGAACAAAGCCTTGATGTAATTACTTCCATGATTCGTCAAGCAAAAGGCAACATGCAACAAGGCAGCTTCTATTTCCTGTTATGGGGCTGGACGATCGTTGTCGCAAATCTGGGTGTGTATGTACTCATCAAGTTTACAACTGTGGAAAATCCTTTCTTGATGTTTTTGATTACCATTGTTGCAGCAATTATTTCAATCATATATGGTATCCGTCAGGGAAACCAAATCGCAGCTCCCACACATTTGGATAGTATTTACAAATGGGTGTGGATCGGATTTGGTATCACTTGTTTTATCTTCTGGTTTTTTGGAAAGCAAATTAGCTGGCAAATTACCCCTGTGATTATTACCATGTGTGCGGTACCTACCTTTATTTCCGGATCCTTACTCAAGTTTAAGCCACTAATGTTTGGGGGTGTTGCATTCTGGATTTCAGGAGCCCTTATTTTTATAACCAGTTTTGAGAATCAATTTTTACTGGCCGCTATTGCGGTAACTTTAGGTTATCTTATTCCAGGCTACATGCTTAAGAAATCCAATTAGTGATGTTGAAAGAGTTAGATCCATTACTGCATTCTCAACTCCGACTTGGTGTTATGTCGCTTTTGATAAGTGTTGATTCGGCTGAATTTACCTGGCTACGAGAAAAGACAAACTCAACGGCTGGTAACCTGAGCGTGCAATTAGACAAGCTCTCAGAAGCCGGATATCTTTCTATTGAAAAATCATTCAAAGGAAAAAAACCTTTAACGACTTGCAGGATAACCAAGAAGGGTCTAAAGGCCTTTGAAGAGTACGTGAACTCACTCAAGGACTATATCAAAACTTAATTTTTTTGCCTATTTAGTTTACAATATAAACTTGTTTATTATGAAATTATTAATCATCCTTCTTTTCATCACGGCACATATTGCCTTTGCACAAAGTCAACACACCACCGGTTCCCTCTACCTAGCTCCGGGAGTTCAGCAATTCTCTTTCTCCAATCTGAATAGTATTCTAACTCAAGCAGGGTTTCATAAAGTACCTCTCGCTATTGGATTTGGAACAGGTGGTTATGGTCAACATAAGTATCTGCGTATTGGTGGCGAAGGCTATTACTTCTCTGGTTCAGCAAACAGAGAAAGTACTACCACGGAAATAGATGGGGGCTGGGGCTACTTTTATGCTGGATATGTAATCGGAAATAATTCGTGGCGGTTGATACCAGGTTTAGGATTAGGCTGGGGTGGCAGCAATGTCAGTGCAATCCGAACAAGTAGCTCTTCTCTAAATGATTTAATAAACAATCAACCAAACACAAGTCTTATTTCTGTGGGAGGCACCTTTCTGCACACAGCGATAACCATTGAACGCGATTTGCCAGGCAAACAATATTTAGCAATCAAAGGAACATACAACCAGGATTTCTCTTCAAAAAATGAATGGACCGCATCGGGATTGACAAGTTCAGTATCCGACTCCTTCAGTGGATTTCAACTCAGTCTGATAATCGGTTTTATACTAAACTAGTTATTATATAAATAAATTCATGATGAACTCCCTCATTCATAGCACAACAGGACTTATCCATCTCCTCTCGTGCTTGCTCGCCCTTGTGGCGGGCACGAGTATTTTGATCCTCACCAAAGGCTCTGTCATGCATAAACGCATTGGCTATGTGTATTGCCTTTCAATGATAATCATAAACGGAACTGCCTTTGGTCTTTACCATTTGTTTGGAAAATTTGGCCCCTTCCATTTTGCGGCCTTGATTAGTGCAGCCACGCTGGCGGCAGGTATGATACCGGTTCTTTTCAGAACTAAATCCTGGTTGAGTTTACATTTTTCCTTCATGTATTATTCTGTCATCGGCTTATATGCAGCGTTTGCATCAGAAATAATCGTTCGAATTCCGGGCATCTCGTTTGGGCCCGCAGTAGGAATCGCTACTGCCCTTGTCATGATGACAGCTATTTACCTCTTCCGATCCTTATCCACAAAATGGACAACTCAATTTTCTTCTCACCAAGCCATAAAAAAAATCTAACCATTAAAATTTAATCCTATGAAACTCATCTTACCCCTTGTCGTACTCTTCGCTTCATCCTACTTTTTGCAGGCACAAAATCTCGCAAAAATAAATCGAGATCAATTAAAACCCTTTAGTTTTATGATCGGTAACTGGAAAGGCGCAGCCATCATCCAGCAACAAGGTGGAACATCCATTAAAGTAAATCAGGAAGAAAAGATTAGTTGGGAATTAGATAGTACGCTTATCAATATTGAAGGCATTGGAATGGATCCGGTAACAAACAAAAAATCCTTTCATGCCTATGCAATTCTATTTTATGATCCAGATACAAGACAATTGGGATTGAAATCCTTCACCATGGAGGGACGTCAAACCGATGCTTACTTTAAAGTACTTTCCGAGAATCAATTTGAGTGGGGCTTTGACCTACCCAGCAATCGTGGCAAGATAAAATACACAATAACTCTTTCATTAAAAGATGGAATCTGGATTGAAGAAGGTCAATTTTCCGCAAATGGCACGCAATGGTTTCCGTTCATGTCGATGAATCTGGTAAAGCAATAATTTAGTCTAAAAACAAATCACCCGCAGCCTGGGCGGGTGATTTGTTTGAAGGTACAAGCAGAGTCTAAACTAGCTTAGCCTGTACTGGATCCCAGTTAATAATAGTTTTATCAAAATAACTTTTGTTGGTAGCCAAGGCAGGTCCAGCGGCACGCATCCCGAATAATGCATCTTCAACGATAACTGCCTTCTCGCGAATTCCTTTGTAGAAATTAGCATGATGATCCAGATTGGCGTTGTAGTCTCTTGGCGCTTTATACTCAAGGTCAGAATCGATTATTTGAGGTGCAGCCTTGGGATATTTGGCCCGATACCATTTTTCATATTCCTTCTGCTGGCTTTCGGAAAAAGTCTCGAAAGAATCCCAACCACCATACCCAGGTTCATTCTTCAATTTATGATGAACTACTTTTACATAATCCCAGCCGAAATCAATATATCCATCGGTTCCAATCAATCTCAAGCCTTCACCTCGTTCGCTGCCATCCACAAAATTTACACGCATTTGTAAATTAAAGGCCGGATGTTTATCGGTGGCCGGATAGTCGTAAATACCCAGAATAACATCGGGAACATCACGGCCATCTTTCCAGTATCGCAAGCCTCCCGTGGCCAGGATCCGATTTGGTCCGTTTGAGCTAGTTACCGCATGCAACGCAGAAAACAAATGCACAAAAAGATCTCCTGCTACCCCCGTGCCATAGTCCTGATAGTTTCTCCATCGGAAAAACCGAACCGGATCATACGCTCTTTTAGGGGCATCTCCTTGAAAACTGTCCCAATCCACCGTACCCGCCTGGGCATCGGTAGGAATTGAATATTGCCAGGCCCCATTGGCGCTGTGTCGATCCATCCAGGTTTCTACCATAATTAAATCACCAATCGTCTTTGACTCAAAAACTTCCTTGGCTTTTGTGGTTACAATAGAACTTACGCGTTGACTACCTACCTGAAAAACTTTGCCCGTCTTTTTCTGAGTGGCTATAACTTCAGCACCCTCGTCTAATTTATGAACCATGGGCTTTTCGCAATACACATGCTTTCCTTTATTCATGGCCTCAATGGAAATCCGATCATGCCAATGATCCGATGTGGCAATGATCACTGCATCCACATCTTTTCGATCCAGTATTTCTTTATAGTTTTTGGTTACAAACAAATCTTTACCATACACTTCTTTCGCTCTATCCAATCTACCGGTATACAGATCGCATGCCCCAACCAACTTAACCCCGGGTACCAACAAGGTGGACTCCGCATTATTGAATCCCATAATACCCATACCGATCACGGCTACATTGACCTGATCATTTGGGGCATAAATCTTCTTTTCTATTTTCGGAGTCTCCAGAAATATGGGTTCACCCGATCCAGCCCTTAACGCAGCGGGAACAAGGGAAGTAGCCAGCGCTGTTCCTGCTACTTTTTTGATAAAGCCTCTGCGTGATGATTTTAAATTTGTCAT
>JAEUUB010000208.1 GCA_016787745.1 Cyclobacteriaceae bacterium | reverse complement strand
GTAAGATTGTTGTCTACTAAAAAGGTTCTGTAATCAATGGCCAACATTTGGTTTAGTGAATCATTGTTTGAGTTTATTTCAGGCGAAAGATCGAAGTCTGACCGCCTCTTTTTATAGCTGTATTTTAGAAGCCGGGTTAATTCAAAATCCGAATGAAATTGGGAAATGATCTTCATCGCCCCGGCAGGATCGTGGTTTTTCCAGATCTCCTGCATTTTTCGGTACCGGGTACTAAAATTAAATGAGTTCCTGGTACCAGGAATCAAATCCGGATTAACCAAACTCATTCCGGAACTAAACATAGATTGTACCCAATTGGGGAGATGGGTGTACTTTAAAGACATTCCAAATTTCGGATAACCGGCAAAGATTTCATCGCCCCCGTCTCCCGACAAGGCTACCTTAACATATTTAATCGCCAGTTGACTGACCAGGGTTGTTGGAATTATGGAGTTGTCTCCAAAAGGTTCGTCATAAATCTCAGGGAGCTTTGGTATTATCCCGAAAGCTTCTCTGTGTGTACAGTAATATTCTGTGTGATCTGTGCCCAGATGTTGCGCAATAGCTTTAGCAAAAGGAGCCTCGTTGTATTTCTGTTCTTCAAATCCAATGGTGAATGTTTTTAATCTTTGAGTCCTTTCCGATTGCAGCAGCGCAGCTACAGCCGAACTATCATAGCCCCCACTAAGAAAAACCCCCACCGGCACATCGGCTACCATTCTATATTCACAGGCTGATTTAAGGATTTTCTCAAGTTCGCCTTTGACTTCGTTGTAGGGGAGATTCAATTTTGGCTTATTGTAATAGTCAATTACATTCCAATACGGATAGTCTTTAATTTCTTTCTTTACCAAGTCAACCTCTAAAATGTGCCCCGGCCTGAGTTTAAAAGTATTTTTAAAAATAGTGTAGGGTGCTGGAATATAGCTGTATTGAAGGTAGAGCGCTACGCTGTCGTAATCCAACTCTTTTTCAAAGTGAGAATTCTGATGAAAAGATTTAAGTTCTGATCCAAAAAGAAATAAATCATGCTTCCAATAGTAATACATAGGCTTTACGCCAGCACGATCTCTGATTAGAAAAAGCTTTTGTTTATCCGCATCCAGTAGAGCAAAGGAGAACATACCGATAAAATTATCCACACACCCCAAACCCCAGGCATCATATGCTTTTATTATTACTTCCGTGTCAGAATTGGATAAAAAAGAATATCCTAACTTAATCAGATCGCTCCTTATTTCTTTAAAGTTGTAAACCTCGCCATTATAAATCAGCGATAGATGTTTGTATTGATAGGGTTGATGACCTAAGGGAGATAAGTCAAGAATAGATAGGCGTTTATGACCAAGCCCGATATTTGCGAGTGGCCCCGCTTCAAAAAAGATTCCTTCATCATCGGGCCCTCTATGTGAAATTACTTTCAGCATAGATTTTAGAATTGATGAATCACTTTTGGTTGTAAAATCACAGAAACCGGTAATACCACACATAAGTTGTTAGATCAAGGAAGCGAAATTGAGGTTTTAAATTAATAATTCGGAATGGCTATTTTGCAGCAAATATCTGTTCTAAATAGAAAGGAAAAGGTATCGTAAAGAACTATTTCAGCGCAAGTTGACACGAGTTTTTAAATACTATGGTAAATCTCTGGATATGAGTAAATTATCAAACTGGAACAATTACCCCGTAATTGATGCGGAGATTTCGAGTCCCTATTTCGTTGAGGAAATTCAAGAATTATTATCTGTGGGGAAACCCATTATTGCCAGAGGTAATGGAAGATGTTATGGCGATGCCTCCTTGGGGGGCAATGTGATCAGTATGTTGGAATTAAACAACGCATTACTTTTTGATGAAAGCAACGGCATTTTCAGGTGTCAAGGAGGAATGTTACTATCGGATATTTTGGAGATAATCATGCCGAAGGGCTGGTATCTTCCGGTTACACCAGGAACCAAGTTCATTACGATTGGAGGAGCACTTGCATCGGATATTCATGGAAAGAATCACCACAAGGAGGGGTCGTTTGCTGACCATGTACTAAAGGTAAAAATTTTAAAACCGAACGGTCAAGTAGAAGAATGTTCGCCAGAATTGAATTCGGAACTTTTCTGGTTTACTGCAGGCGGAATGGGGTTAACGGGGATTATTCTAGAGGTAACCATTCGATTAAAAAGGATTGAGAGCCCATTTATTGTACAGCGACAGGTTAGCGCGAAATGTCTGGATGAGATTATTGAATTGTTTGATAAGTATAATCATTATACTTATTCAGTTGCATGGATTGATTGCTTAAAAAGAGGGAAATACTTTGGTCGAAGTATTTTAATTTTAGGTGAGCATGCCACGGGGGAGGAGGTGGGTGATCGAAAGTTGACAAAGCCTTTTAATATCCGTGTCCCATTTACTTTTCCTACAGGAATATTAAACCCCATTACTATTAAAGCCTTCAATGCCATTTACTATGCGAAGAACTATAAGAAGATAATTGACTCAATCATCCCTTCTGATAAATTCTTTTATCCGCTCGATAGTATTTTGGATTGGAACCGAATTTATGGGAGAAGGGGGTTTGTTCAGTATCAGTTTGTTGTCCCCAAAGAAGTAGGTAAGAAGGCTATTTCAGAAATCCTCAAAAAGGTTACGGAAAAAGGCTGGGGATCATTTTTGGCGGTGTTAAAGACTTTTCGATCTGGATCTGTGCCATTGACGTTCCAGATGGAGGGGTATACGCTTGCATTGGATATTCCTATGAATAGAAATTTGTTAAAATTCCTTGATTTGCTGGATGAAATGGTGAAAGCTTTTGGGGGTAGAATCTATCTTTCAAAAGATGCTCGCATGAAATCTGAGATTTTCTTTTCAACGTATCCTGAAAGTGAGAATTTTGCTCAATATATTTCTTTATTGGACCCACAAAGAGTTATTCAATCTGGTCTTTCACATAGATTAAAGCTAAAGTAGCCAATGCAGACAGTTCTTATTTTGGGGGCAACCTCCACAGTTGCCATGGAATTAGCAACTATTTATGCAAGAAAGGGCATCCACTTACAATTGGCTTCACGCCAGATTCGAAGATTAAGCTCGTTTAAAAGTGACTTAGAAATTCGATTTAATGCTAAAGTTGATTTAGTTGAATTTGATGTTGAAAATACGGAGAGTCATTCTGATTTTTATCTATCGTTAGAACCCAGGCCTTCTTTGGTTGTTTGTCTTTTCGGTCATTTAGGAAAACAAGATGAAGCTGTTGTTGATTGGAAGATTGCTTCGCGGATTTTGAATGTAAACTTTGTGGGGGCCGTTTCTATAATGAATATTATTTCAAGGGATTTTAAGGCTAAGCGCAAAGGAGTGCTTGTTGGCGTAAGTTCGGTTGCAGGTGAGAGGGGTCGGCAGAGCAATTTCATTTATGGGAGTGCAAAGGCTGGATTTACCACCTATCTTTCCGGACTTAGAAATGAAATGGTTACTAATAATGTTCACGTTGTAACAATTAATCCAGGGTTTATCAGGTCAAAAATGATTGCGGGAATTGATACTCCGGCAATATTAACAGCCTCTCCACATAAAGTAGCCCTTGCAATCGTTAAATCTGTAGAAAAGAGAAAGGATGTTGTTTACGTTCTCTGGATTTGGAAGTGGATAATGTTTGTAATAAAGTTAATTCCTGAGTTTCTTTTTAAGAGACTAAATCTTTAATAAATCTGTATTGGATTGCAGCTACACTATTTCTCTAATAACCTGTGCGGGGATGCCTGCAACAATGCAATTGGGAGGAACATCTTTTGTAACTATTGAGCCTGCAGCCACTACGCTTCCTTTTCCAATTCTAACACCCTTAAGGATTGTACATCGTGTTGCAAGCCAAACATTATCTTCAATGATAACGGGTTTAGACAGCCCATCAGCAAAATGGTCCTTTATGTCGTGAAAGTCGCTATCTAGTATTATTGTGTAGGGTGCAATTCTAACATTATCTCCTATCTGTACAAGTTCACGCGCATCAATATGCACGCCATTTAAACGCGAATTTTTACCAACACGAAGTGTCCCATTCTTACCTGTATACAGTTTCGTTCTTTCAATTGTAGACCAAACCCTTACTTCATCACTCAAAATCATTTTTCCATCGTTGATGATATAGGGCCTACCATTTACCGAAACCCATCGCCCAACTTTATCACAGTTCCTCAGATAAATCCGAGCCATCAAAATGCGTATAGCTCCTGAAAACATTTGAAAAATAAAACTCAATTGTGAGCCATTTGGGTTTGCATTCCTGAATTCCTTAAACCGCACTTTAACTATATTTAACAATCCCATTTTAATGAGGGTTGGTAATTGACTTTATATTCCAAAGAATTCCTTTAAAGAAAGAGTTTAACAAAGACCATTGTCCTTTAATAGAATAGACAACCACATTCTTTGGAATGGTTAGCATAGTAAAGAAAAGCAGACCAATACAAAGTTCTGGTCGCGATGAATTTCTCCTCATATACAGTAATCTATTTCTTGTCATATAGTAAACCTTCATGGGGCTTAATTCTCCGCCTGTACTTACCCCTTCTTTATGGAGAATTTTTGAATTGCCGAGGTAATATACAGAATAGCCGGCTTTTTTTATTTGCTCGCACCAATCGTGTTCTTCGTAGTATAAGAAGTAGATCTCGGGCCATAAACCCACTTGTTCTACAACTCTTTTAGGTACGATCAAAGCAGCACCATGTCCAAGTTCAGTTTTCTGACAAAAGTCATATTGCCCTTTGTCTGAATCATAAAGACCGAGCCTCTTTCCTCTGCCTGTATAAACACTAATGGATTTAGCCCCTGCATATTGTATAGTGTGACCGTCCGGAAATAAAACCTTGGGTGATGCCATCCCCACCGACTCATTTTTTTCTAAGAATTCCACCATCGGTTCTATCATACCAGGGAACACAATGGTATCACTATTTAAGAAAAGGAAATATTTTCCTCTTGCACGGGCCATTCCAAGATTATTACCAGCGGCAAAACCAACATTGATTTTGCTATCCACCAACAAAACATCCGGGTAGTGTGATTTAACAACCTGTTTAAAAGCCTCGTCATTAGAATTGTCAACTAATATTATTTCAAGTTTTGGATAAGTAATCTTCTTTACAGATTCAAGAAATTCAAGAGTATCTGTGGGTGTGTTGTAATATACCGTTATGATGGAAACCAACGGGTTCTTTGTTTGATTACTATTGTCCATTGATTTATTCATCAAACTGTGAGATTCAATTTACCAGGTAGCCACCAATTCCCTTATAAAAAGACCTTAGAAGTCTGAATTTCCCACGAATCAAGTACTCAAAGGTTTGTTTGGGGACTGTTATCATGAAAAAGAAAAGCAGTCCGGTAAACTTAGGTAGTCCGGATGAATTTCTACGCATATACAAGAGTCGGCTTCGGGTCATGTAGTAGGCCTTTGTTTCGCTTTCATTGCCCCCCATACTGATCGCCTCCTTGTGGATTATTCGAGATGTTCCAACAAAATGGACTTGAAAGCCATTTCTTTTGGCACTTTCGCCCCAATCAATTTCCTCATAATAAAGAAAATAAAGTTCTGGCATGGGCCCTATTTTTTCTATTACTCTTCTAGGTACTATGAGGGCAGCTCCATGACCCCAACCCGTTTCGTAGCAAGTGTCAAATTGACCCTTGTCCGTTTCTAAGAAGCCTAGTTGTTTACCTCTTCCTGTATAGGGGTTAATTGCAACTCCCCCGGCATATTGAACAATTCTTATATCTGGATACAATACCTTTGGGGATGCCATACCAACGGATGGGTTGGCTTCCAGGTAGTCGATTAATGAATCAAGCGAATCAGGGAAAAGTATTGTGTCGCTGTTCAAAAAAAACAGATAGTCTCCCTTTGCAATCGATATTCCCAGATTATTACCGCCTGCGAATCCTAAATTGGAAGGACTTTGGATATAAGTTAGTGTTGGGTAAACTGCCTCCAACTCATCCTTTGGTGAATTTCTGGATCCATTGTCAATTACAATGACTTCAATGTTATTGTAGGTTAATTCTTTTACTGATTCGAGAAATTCAACTGTGTCCTTTGTCGTATTGAAGTTTACGGTTATTAAGGATACAAGTGGCTTTTTCACAGTTTAAAGATTTTCAGTTATTCCCTGCCCATAACGCTTTCATGGGGCGTATGAATAAACTTTTTATTGGCTCCTTTTAGTTTGAATAAAAGTAGCAACATATTAAGAAAGAGAAAAGGTAGTTTAAGGAAAGCAAGGGCTAGTTTCCTGGTATAAAACTCCCGGGGAATAGCAAGTAGTATTGAAATAGTGTTGAACGCAAAAAACGCTACCCAAATCGCATATCCAAAAAATAAATCTTGCCGTACAAAATACAGGATAAGCGTTAGAGAGGTTAGGAGTCCAATGTTAATGAGTCGTGGTAACTGGATGTTTCGAAGCACAGTGCTATTGAAAAAAGTAAAATTACCTTTAAACAAAGCCCTCATGCCGACTGTGAAATATTTGCGCAAATAAATATACTGGCTCGAAATCCATCGCTTACGCTGATTTTGAAATGTTTTACTTTTCGATACTTTTTCATCGAGAACAATTGCTTCTTTTTGATAGGCGACCTTAATGCCATCGGATAACAAGAGAACCTCAAGTTCACGATCAAATCCACCCACAGAATCCATTCCCCCTAATTTTTGCTTAATCAATTGAAAATCAAAAACTACCCCCGAACCGCTTATGGAAGAAGATAAGCCCAGGGCAACCGATCCCTGTCGGTAAATGTGATTATTAATGGCTTCACTTACTCCATCTAAAACAGCCAGAGAATTATTTTGATTTTTTGGTTTTCGTTGCCCTTGTATGGCTCTTACCTGGGGTGATAAACTCTTATTCATTTTCTCGAGGTAAGTGAATTCCATAACATTGTCGGCATCGAGAATAACCGCATACTCATATTCTTGGGGCAGGGCCTGAAGGGCTGCATTCAACGATTTAACTTTGGTGCTACTTTCAAAATGTACTTCCACTACCCGGATGGGGAGTTCTCTGAGCGCTGCTAGTGTAGCTGGCTGTAGAGAATCCGCAATTACAACTACGGTATAGTTAGTCCTTGAATAGGATTGTTCTAAAGCTTTCCTGGCAACATCAAGGATAACAAGATCCTCTTTGTAACATGGAATTAAAACACAGAATTTTCGAGGGGCATTTTCTATTTGCTCAGGGATTTTATAGAAAAGCAAGCCCCCGAATGAAAAAATTGTTGTGTAGGAAACAACGTAACCAAAATAACATAAAAAGAGAAGCTCGATCAAAAGCATTTACTAAACCCGAATTACATATGAGGAATGCTTTTTCTACACCTTTTCTTTCTGAAACAATGCCGGAAAAGTCGAAAAAATGATTTTCATATCCATCGAAAAGGAATTTTTCATGGCATACTCCATATCGAGATGAATCCGCTCTTCCAAAGACATTTCTTTATTACCTCTTTTGGTAACTTGCCACAAACCCGTAATGCCAGCAGGGGCAACAAAGCGCCAGGCAATCTGATCTTTTGTTAAACGCTCAGCTTCGTAAAGCGGCAAAGGCCTGTTTCCAACCAACGACATGTCTCCTTTTAAAACGTTAATCAACTGGGGCAACTCATCCAAACTGGAATTTCTAAGAAATTGACCAAAAGGAGTGACTCTGGGATCATCTTTTATTTTGAAAAAGACAGAGTCGTTCCCATCTTCATTATATTGATTCAAATGGGATAGATTTTTTAATTCTTGATCGGCTCCAACCCGCATCGTGCGAAATTTATAGAAGTCGAAGATTTTATATCCCGAGCCTGCACGCTTTGAAATGTAAAAAACCGAACCCCGGGATTCTAACTTGATTATTAGGGCAATCAATATCAGTATCGGGGAAAGGATGACTATTGCTAGCAGCGAGAGAACGATATCATAGAACCGTTTAAGCCTCCAAATCTTTACCGATTGAATAGGATTTATTTTAGGTAACGGAGTGGGCTTTTCCAGCCTACTCATTTTATACGCCTTTATTTTTTTTATGAAGCGAAGTCTTTTAAGAAGAGTATGGGTGAACGCCCCGAAAAGATAATCGTCAACATTTAATTGAATAGCTTTTGCTTTTATCTCAGGATCAAATTTTTGACTGTAGAGGATAAATGGAATCTCTTGCTTCTTCAATAAATCAGCGAGCTTTTCAGCTTGAGGAAGCAAGTGTGGGGTAGGTTCAATAAAGATGGCATCTAAATCCAGCGTACCGTCTAAAATTCCTAACGAAATCTCCTCTATGGTTAGAAAAGTGAAATGCCAGTCTTCCTGATTGTATTCGAACTGATCTGCACCATTTTCATTCTTAACAAATGCGATCTGCGCAAATGGATTTTGCGTTACCGTAAATTGAAACTCTTTCACGTTAAGTTGAGCGTCCGTTCTCATCGATCAATCGAAAGGGGGTTGTCTAACCTTTTAAATGTATTCTCGATCTCCTCCAATAGTAACTGTGGTTCAAAAGGTTTTACCAGATAATTGCTTGCCCCCAATGCCAGACATTGCCTTCTTTTTTCGGGTTCCTCTGAAGCAGACAGCATAATAACCGGAATATCTCTTAAAATGCCACTGGTGCGAATATTTTCCAATAATTCAATCCCATCCAGGGTTGGCATGTTTATATCTGAAATAATCAAATTGGGCAAATTTCCATCAGATAACCAAGACAATGCCTCAAACCCATTATTCATAATAACCAAGTCATATTTACCCGTTAAAATCTTCTCTAAAAGCCAACAAAGTGGCTCATCATCCTCAATTATCAGGACTTTTTTCAAATTACTCAGTGTTAAAGCCAACAAAACAGCCCCTTTTTTGCCTTAATCCAATTAAAAACAAGCGGCTTTGAGGAGCTTTAAAGTTACTACAGACCTGTTTAATAAAATTTACTTTAAACAGGGTTAGCAACTTAGCGAATAGTTCGTTTTTCTACAATATATAGGGACATATTAGTTGATTTAAATAACCCACTCGTTAAATACAACTGGAGTTAACTTGTGTGACTTAGCCAAAATTCAACATCTAAAGGAAATGTATGGTTAAGGAAATAAAACCCTTTTGTAAAGGTTAGGTTTAACTGCAACCGTTTGAGAGATATTCACTAAAAGATCATTTGATTCGTCATCTTAGTTTGCAGATCTCCAAAAGGGATGAGTTTCAAAAAATGACTTGCACGGAGATGTTTATTACTGCGGAATAAATCTTTCAAACATCCAGAGGAGCTTCCTCGCTAATTTATTCTATCCCAAATATTTTGTCGTTGCTAAATAGCCTTAACTCTAAATAATCTTCCTTATCGAATATATCGTCAACTGACCTGCTTGCAATCAGCTATTTACAACGGATGTGCATACCTTGTATGCTTATTTTGTAGGGTATGAAGTTGTTAGCTATTTTGATTTTTCTGGTGCAAAGCACGGGGGTTTTCGCTCAATCCGCTGTAAAAGCTATTGAAGATAAAGATCTCAATTTGAAAGATCGCTATCAGGTAATGAAGTCGGGTTCACAAACCTACGAAGACTACAAGGTAATTAAGGAGTATATTCTGGATGGCTTTTGGAAAATCACGTTAGATTCCGTTAATAAACAACAGGCCTCTATCAATGATTTAGAATCCCGAATTACTGCTTTGGAGGGGGAGTTACTGGCATCGCAAAAAGCGATTAAAGAACAGCAGGCTTCTGTAGAAGAAATTGTTTACGATAGTAAGCACATCTCGGTTATCGGTATTCCCTTTGGCAAGGGTGCTTTTCTAATTCTTACAGCTATAGTGGTTGGGGCATTGGCTATCGTGATAGTAACTATTATGGGACGGATGAAGATCGCTCGGGCAACAATGAAAGAGAAGGAATTAATTGCGCACACGCTTACTCAGGAGTTCGATGAGTATAAAAAGAAAGCTTTGGAAAAACAAACCAAACTTTCGCGTGAGTTACAAAACGAGCGCAACAAACTTTTCGAAATGCGTGGTCAGAAAATGTAATTAGATTTTGGTTGCCTGCCGTAAAACCAACTTCCACTGCTTATTGTCCTTAACATACACTTCTGTGTAAAGCAGGTGAACATTAAATTCAGATTTGTCGGGCATCAATCCTCTAAAGATTCCTTTCCCTTTTACAACCGCACATTGATTAAAAATTGATACGGTTGATTCCTCAACCTCAACAGATCTATAATCGGATTTGCTGGATTTAAGATCATCAAGTACATCCTGTTTGGTTTGTATCCAGCCATTGGAATGAATATACGTTACATGGACATCCAACAGCCAATTCAGAGAATCGTAATTTTTATTGATCAACCATTTAAACTTTCTTTTGTGGAGTTGATTTACTTCCTCGGCTTGCGTTGACTGAGCAAAAGCACTAACGGAAATAAGAGTAAATACAATAAGGAATATCTTTTTCATGGGTTTAAGGTTAGTCGTAATGCTAATGATTTAATGATTTGATTTTACGATTATTGATATACCCGAACATAGTCAACTTCCATTCGTTGTGGCCATATCGAATCATCAACTCCTTCTTTGCCACCCCAGTTGCCGCCCACAGCCTGATTTAAGATTAAATGAAAACGCTGATCAAAAGGCCACCCATTGAAATCGTCTTTAGGATCGCGCGTTACAGAATGATAAAGGGTGCTGTCAATATAAAAATCCATTTTGTTTTCACGCCAGTCAACAGCATACACATGAAATGCGTCCATACAATCGGCAACCGTAAGTTTTCCTTCTTTTTGTGTGCCTATCATATGATTATACGCCTTGGTGTGAATGGTGCCATGAACAACACCCGGATCATAGCCAACATGTTCCATAATATCAATCTCTCCACTCTCGGGCCAGCCACCATACTTCCAGTCTGTGGATAACATCCAGATTGCCGGCCAGGTGCCTCTGCCCCGCGGTAATTTCGCCTTCACTTCTATGCGACCGTAAAGCCAATCACCCTTGCCCTTGCTTACCATACGGGTGGATGTATAGGCCCTGCCACCCAGGGAATCTTTATGGGCTTCAATAATAAGCATCCCATTTTCAACACGTACATTTTTCAGATCATTCGTGTAATACTGCGCTTCATTATTTCCCCAACCACAAACATTGGGGCAGCCATCCCCCAAGTCGTAATTCCATTTAGTGGAATCGGGTGAACCGGAGTATTCAAATTCATCGGACCAGACGAGCGTCATTGTTGAATCTTGATTGCAACTTGCTAACATCATCCCAACCAGAATTAAAAGCAAATACCGCATAGCTTCTTTTTTGATAAATTTAAAATAATTCCTGTAACCAATCTCTGTATCTTAAGTTTCCCTACTTAATAAACCTGGAATTTGGAAGCGCTTTCCGACAATGCATTGATGATGAGGGTCAAAGATGGTGACCTGGACAGTATGAGTCCGCTTTTTGAGCGCTATAAAAAGCCGTTGTATGGTTTTTTCTATGGCCTCAATCGGGAACAAGAACTAAGCGAGGATCTTGTTCAAAACACCTTCCTCCGGATTTTGAAGTATCGGCACCTCTTTCGCGGAGAGCCTGCCGGACTGACGGGCGGAGGTGACTTTCGGGCCTGGATGTTTCATATCGCGCGCAATGTGAATAACGATCATCATCGCAAAAAAAGAGTAAAAGCAACAGAGGGTTTAGAAAACTGGCAGGAACGGGTTGGCCATCATGAAAACCAATCCAAAGAAATGCAGGAAAATGAAGAGCAACGCATGCTTTCCATGGCCATGGACAGACTGCCCGAAGACAAACGCGAGGTTTTGCTCCTCAGCAAATTTGAAGAGAAGAAGTATAGTGAGATAGGTGTGGTGCTAGGTTGCACGGAAGGCGCGGTAAAAGTAAAAGTGTTTCGGGCGCTGCAGGAATTGAAGGTTATTTATAAACAATTGGAAAAGAGTCATTAAAACCGAATGCGGATTTTTTGATACAGAACATAATTTCTACTGCTATGGAAAAGAAACAGATTGATGAGTTGGTAGCCAAGTATAATGAAGGATTAGCCGACCCCGCTGAAATCAAGTTGATTGAAAAGTTGATTGCTGCCGGTGAAGTCGATCTTACCTGGTTGCATGAACTGGCAGGGCTTGACGAGCAAATTCAAAAAATGGAAACAGCAGATCCCGCTATAGGTTTAGATGACAAGTTTTATACATCACTGGCTGATGAGAAACGGGCCTTGCGCAAGAAAGACGTTTCGTTTTTGTTTCCCGCATTGAATTCTTTTTTTCCAAGATTAGCGATGGCTGCCATCTTAATTCTATCAGGATTTGCAGCAGGGTATTTTTTGCAATCGCCACAGCAAAAATCGGAAGTGAGCGAGCTTACAAAAGAAGTGGGTGACTTGAAAGAAATGGTGATGTTATCCTTGCTGGAAAAAGAATCGGCAACGCAACGATTGAAGGCAGTGAGTCTTACTTCGGAAATGGATCAGGCTAGCGAAAAAGTGACCAATGCGTTGTTTGTTGCGCTAACTAAAGACGAGAATGTAAACGTGCGCCTCGCAGCACTCGAAGCATTGAAGCCTTATGTAAGCAAAAGCGATGTACGCTTGAGGCTGATTGAGTCGATTGAAGTACAAGTTTCTCCTTTGGTGCAGGTGGCTATGGCCGAATTAATGGTTTCGATTCAAGAGAAGAAATCAGTGGATGCATTAAAGCGGTTGCTTGGAAAAGAATCGACTCCGGAGGAAGTGAAAACAAAGCTTTCTGAAAGTATCAAAATATTAATCTAGTTCCCTTACAGGAAATTTTAAAAACGACAACAAAAATGAAATCAATACTACTAGGGCTGGGACTATGTGTTCAATCGGCTCTATTTGCCCAAACTTTCACTGAAAAGATCAACAAAGAGTTGACATTCGAAAAGAAAGGAGAGAATACCTTGATCGTTGCCAATATCAATGGCTCAGTAAAAGTTACCGGGTATGAAGGCGACAAGGTGATGATTGAAGTTATAAGAACCATAAAAGGCAAAACCGAAGAGCGTTTAGAGAAAGGCAAGCGCGAAGCTCAATTGGGAATTCAGGATTTGGCCGACACCCTCATCCTTTTTACCGAGGGTCTTTGCAGTCAATTTGGCCGTGCCGATAAGGACAACATCAACTCCTGGAATCGGGACAACGGACGGTGGGGCTATCTATGGAGTAATCAGGATCGGGAGTGTAGAGAAACCTATGACTACACTTTTGATTATGTGATTCGGGTGCCGCGTACGATCAACATTTCTGTTAGCACAGTAAATAATGGTGATGTGGATGTGCAAAACGTACTGGGAAGTGTGAAAGCCAATAATGTAAACGGCAGTATTCACATTGCTGGTGTGGAACGGGAAACCAGGGCCCATACCGTCAATGGTAATGTAGACATTACGTACGCCAAAAACCCGGTTAAGCCTTGTAAGTTCTACACATTAAATGGCGACATCAATGCGTGGTTTCAAAAAGGATTGGCTGCGGAACTAAGCTTCGAAAGTTTTAACGGTAATTTTTTTACGAATGTGGCAAAGTTGGAATCGTTGCCGGTTGTAGTTGAAAAGAAGGAAACAGATAATGGAACTAAATATAAAGTGAATGGAAATCGATTTAAGGTTGGAAACGGAGGTGTACAACTGGACTTCGAAACTTTTAATGGCAATGTTTATTTAAAAGAAAAGACAAATTAATAGGAAGATGAAATGAGCATAAACAACGCTGTATACCCACAGAATGTTAATTATGCGAATTCCGTGTGACCTTAAAAAAATAATTATTAACATATGAAAAAGATAATAGCAATTGGAGTATTTGTATTCATGACGATAGCCCTTGCGGCACAAGATTCAGGAGAATTTGCAGTACCCTTGAGCGATCCGGCAAAGCGAGGCAAGTTGAAAGCGGAGTTGAAGTTTGGTTCATTAACCATACGCGGCACGGCTCGAAAAGATGTACTGATAAAGTATGCTGCCCTGGAGGGTAAAAAGAAAACAGAGCGGCCGGCACCCGAAGGATTAACACGAGTAGGCGGGGGCACACTGGATTTGGAGGTTTCTGAAAATGGAAACAATGTGAAAGTTGAGTCCGACTCATGGAGCACCCGATTAAACCTGGAGATTGAAGTGCCCAGTGGGTTTGATTTGAATGTGAGTACGTATAACTCAGGCGATATTTTGATCGAAAACATTCAAGGCGAATTGGAGATCGAAAGCTACAACGGAAAAATTCAAGCTAACCAGATTTCAGGATCCATGATAGCCAGCACCTATAACGGACCAATTACCGTTACTTTTGACAAAGTCAAAGAGGGAGCGCCCATGTCGTACTCAACATACAATGGTGATGTTGACTTAACCTTTCCGGCCGCTACCAAGGCTTCGTTTAAGATGAAAACGGAGCGGGGTGAAATTCTTAGTGGCTTTGACATGAAAATGATCGCTAATAATCCGGTGCGAAAAGAGGACACCAAGACCGGTACATACAAAGTTGTGATCGACAAATGGATCCAAGGTGAGGTGAATGGCGGGGGATCAGAAATCTCCATGCGTAACTACAATGGCAATATAATTATCCGAAAGAAGTAGCTCTCTCTTAGATCGTATTCAAACCGTTGCAAAGTTAAATTGACTTTGAAACGGTTTTTTTATTGTGAAAGCAGTAACTTGGTATTGCACCGTAAATTTTTTTTTATGGACTATCTGCAAAAAATAATAGAAGATATAGAGATTCATTCTGTAACGGGTATCCGGGAGTGCTTTGAAAATGGAATTGACCCCAATCAATTAGTTAATGGAAAGCCTCTTATTTATGAATTGATAAACATGTATCTCCGCAGCCCTAAGTTTAAAGACTGCGTCAAAACTTTTGTAGATTTTGGTTTGACGTTTGAAGATAGCGCGTTGTTAGCTGTTTTGCTTGATGACGCCAAAGCGCTTGAGGCGCTCTTAACAACCGATCCAACCCTGGTGTCTAAAAAATACTCCCTCGAGTGCGCGTTTACGCCTCTGTATGAAGCCACCCTGCTGCATATTTGTGCAGAATACAATCATGTGTCGTGTGCAAAAATTCTTGTAAAACAGGGAGCCGATGTTAACGCTAAAGCGGGACTTGACAAAATGGGATTTGGTGGGCAAACTCCAATTTTTCATACAGTCAATCAACACGAGAATGCCTGTATGGACGTAATGAAATATCTTGTTTCACTGAAGGCAGACTTAACAGTAACGGTGCAGGGACTTGTTTGGGGCAGGAGTTACGAATGGGAGACTTTTATCCCTTCTGTCAATCCGATTAGTTATGCAATGATGGGTTTACTAAGGCAATTTCAGAGAACAGAGCGGCAGATTTATGAAGTGGTATCTTTATTATTAAAAGAAAAGTATAACATAGACTATTTTCCTGATAACATTCCAAATAAATATCTTACCCACTCTAAATCATAAGTCCGATTCCTTTAGCCATTAATCCGGCCAGCAGCGGAATGATGAATAACAGCAGTAACTCGAAACGGAGCATCCAAAAGACGAGGGGTGGTGTTTTTACCAGTTCGGTCGGATTTCCTTTCCTGTTTTTGATAAAGAATATCGTTGGATAAACAGACAGCAATCCGATCAGAATAAAGCAGGTTAGCTTAGTATGGAAAATCCAGTTCCGGGTATAGACAACCGCAGGCTTGCCAATACCCCCCAGCCACAAAGTCATTCCGGCCGCAAGCAAACATAAGGCGGCTAGCCCATATACCGCATCAATGCGCGCCACGCGGGTGAGTTCGAGGCGGGTCATTTCTTTCTTCAATAACAAATGTTCGGAAACCAGGGAGCCAACAATGGCAAAGATGCTGATGAAGTGGATATAGCGTAAAATAATTTCCAGATTCATTGTCTATTCAATTAAGTATTCCCCAAAGGTGGGATAATGATCTGAGATTTTAATATTTCGGTCAATGGAATAATTAACTGCCTTTATATTTGATCCGTAAAACTGATGATCAATGCGCAAGAGGTAGGGTAGTTCGTTGAACGTAAATCCAAAACCCCGTCCGGCCTCTTCGAACGCATTTTTATATTCGCGACTTAATTGCAAGTATCCCTGCCCATACGGAGTTTCATTAAAATCGCCACACAAAATAAAAGGATGAGGCGAAGTTTTGGTATGAGCAATAAGGGTATTAATCTGATCAGTTCTTTTTATGGCGCCCCGGGTTAGCCGACTAACAAGCGATTTAACTTCTCCCAATTGATTAACCTGACTTAAATCAATAAACATGGAGGCCAAATGAATGTTATAGATGCGAATAATTTTATCTTCTATTTGAAGATCAACAAAGATGGCGGCATTCAGTGTCAAGCGATCCTGAAAGACAATACCTGAATCCAGCAAATTGTACTTACTGAAAATGGCCATGCCCAGATCATGCTCCGTGTCTGCAAGATCGGCCTGAAATGTATACGCCTTATAGCCCTGATTTTTAATTTTGCTAGTTACATCAAGATCTGGCCAGCGGGCATTGGTGCTATATTCCTGAATACATTTAATACCCGAGGTATCCATTGCCACCCAGTCAATCAACTCGGTTGAAAATTTACTGTAGGTCTTAGATTGTCTGAATAGCTTGGTATTGAAACTTAGGATACGTATTGTGGATGGCTTTGAAGCACCTGGACTTGTATACGATAGTGTACTTGTAAGAAACGGCCAACCAGCAAAGAGCAGAGCCAGCGGGATCATTGCAAGTTTATTTAGTTGAAAACCTAAAATGAATAGCCAGATAATATGGACTATCAGCCATAAAGGAATTAATTGACTAAGAATAACTACGGGCCAAAAATGTTTTGGTGGGATAAGTACACTCACATAACAGAGTAACGTGATGACCGTGGATAGGAGTAACACGCAGGTGTGCCAATTTAATTTAGAGAGAGGATTCATCTAAATAAACAATTCAAACGCGTGATTTTGTGTAGGCTTTATTGACTTCTTTACAAGTATTCAATTTCATGTTCATGAATTGCTATCCTTTCTTTCTTGGGATGTGCTGCTAAAGTTAGTAATTTTAAGATCAACAACTTTTGAAGTTTTTTCAGAACGACTCTGTTATCAATGATTCTCTGAAAACGGGTTACTCTTCGACTCACTAAAAAGCACATGAACGAATACACACATCTGATTTATAATTATCTGACCCATTCAGGATTCAGCGAAGCAACAGCCAGATTTTTGAATATGATGGCACTGCTGGGTATTTCTCTTGTAATAATATTCATAGTCCGGTTAGGGGCGCGCCTTATTTTGGTTACCATCTTCAATAAAATCGCGTTGAAATCAAAATCAAAAATTGATGACATACTGGTTTCGAACAAAGTATTAAGAAATATCGCGTACTTCATTCCTTTGCTCTTTGCGCTTGAATTAACCTCATATGTATTTGCAGACTTTCCCGTGTTGGAGCGGATTGTGGAAACGGGCCTCGATTTGTTCTGTATTCTTTTAATATTATGGATTGTAAGAAGCATTTTGAATGCGATTAAAGATGTGGGGCAAACTATTTCTCACTTAAAAGATAAGCCGCTGAATAGCTACATTCAGGTGTTCATGATTTTTGCCTGGGCCATTGGGCTTATGTTTGCCTATTCCTACCTGACAGGCACCTCTATCTGGAAATTCTTCACCATTCTGGGTGCGGCCTCCGCGGTTATTATTTTGATTTTTAAAGATACCATTTTGGGGTTTGTAGCCAGTATCCAGGTTTCCATCAACGATATGGTACGCATTGGCGATTGGATAACTTTTGAAAAATACGGGGCAGATGGCGATGTGATTGAAATAACTCTTGCTACGGTTAAAGTTCAAAACTTCGATAAAACAATCACCACCATACCTACCTACGCGCTTATCTCAGATTCCTTTAAAAACTGGCGTGGCATGGAGAACTCGGGCGGGAGGAGAATTAAAAGGGCCATTATTATTAAGCAGAATAGTATTCGCTATCTGTCGGATGAAGACATCGTCAAACTAAAGCGAATAGATTTGATTTCCAGCTACCTGGAGAAACGCCAGGACGACATTGTGAAGTATAACACCGACCACAAGGCAAATAAGGAGCTTGCATTAAATGGAAGAAATCTCACCAATGTGGGTGTATTCAGAAAGTATATTGATGCCTACCTGGACCAGCATTCGGCCGTTAATAAAGATATGATGCGAATGGTGCGACAGTTAGCGCCTACTCCACAGGGGCTACCCATAGAAATTTATGTCTTTAGTGCCGATAAACGTTGGGAAAATTACGAATACATTATGGCTGATATTTTTGATCATTTAATTGCTGCGGTTCCCTTCTTCGATCTGGAAATTTTTGAGTTGCCCGATAATCGGGATATCCGGTTTAATAGATCAACTGCCCCGAAATTTTCTAAAGTTTAAAGAAAATGTTTTTCCGGTAAAGGAAATAACAGAGGCCCCACTCCAAACCAAAGACACAAAGGGGTGTAATCACGGAAACAATACCAACCGGAGCATGAATTATTTCCAACAGGCCATTGGCAATGGCGCTTGCGTATCCGGTAAACCACCGGCCGCCAACAATTTCTATAAACAAATAGATAAAGATCGAATTCATTCCAACAATGGTAAAGAGAGTCAGATATTTTCGATGTGCTTTCATGTCAATCCAATAATAGCTTGCGGCAAGAGCTAGTAAGCACCAGCCCCCGGAGGCCAACGTAAACGAACTGGTGGCAATTCGTTTTATAATGGGTGTAATGGTTAGATCTAAAGAAAAACCTAAGACAAGACTTATCAGACCGGCTAGTAATAAGTAATTTATCTTTTTATTATTTGGTGTGGGACTCAATAGAAGTTTTCCGGCTAACGCCCCCCAAATGGTATGAGCAGCCGTTGAAATGCAGTTGATGGCCACCCAACCACCAGAATTTATTTTGTTCATCAATATAAGATCTACATAATTTCCAAAATTATGCTGGTCAACAAAGGGTTGATTAAAACCGGGAATGTTTGTAAACCGATACAGCATTTCCGATATCAGCAACAAGGTCAGGCTTACTAAAATCTGATTTCTGAAAGACCATTGAAAGATGAGAAAGGCAATCAACATTGTGAATGAAAGCTGTGTGAGCACATCCCAAAGTTCAAACGAAAGTCCACCAGGCCGTACGGCATAATCCAATACGCCCCAAAAGAAAAGCCAGCCGCTTCGTTTAAGGGCTTTGATAAATTGCTTTTGCCAGGGTACCCCAGCCAGCGTTTGCTTATGTAGTGAATAAGCCATGGCTGTACCTGCAATGAACATAAACCCGGGCTGAATCAAGTCCCAGAATCGAAGCCCGTGCCAGGGATGGTGGAAAAACTGGATCACAAGATTTTGAAAAGCGGTTCCTTTGCTTAATTCAAACAGGTT
>JAEUUB010000120.1 GCA_016787745.1 Cyclobacteriaceae bacterium | reverse complement strand
ACACCCAGATTTCTTGCCCTGTCCCGATCAATGGAAATGCTTATTTCCGGTTTATTAAATTTCAGGTCAAGATCAACAAAAGAAAATTTAGGGCTGGCATTGGCTTTAGCCAAAAATTCCGGTAGTACCTCTTTTAGTTTTTCTATCTCTCCGGCCTGAATTACAAACTGAACCGGAAACCCGCCTCTCCGATCGCCAATGGTTTGTGCCTGCGTGATAAATGTTCGTACTCCCGAATACTTTCTAACCCGCGTGGTTACATCATCCACAATCTGCTGTTGCGTACGATCCCGACTCTTAGGGTCTTTTAATATCACACGAACAAATCCAGAATTTGCGCCCGCGCCCCCAAAACCAGGAGCCGTTACACTTACCATACCTGCCTTCTCCGGTACTTCTTCCGTAACGAACGTGTTAAGTTCTTCCATATACCGGTCCATGTATTCAAAGGTAGCTCCCTCCTGAGCTTGTGCCTGTAACCGAAACTCACTCCGGTCTTCCATAGGGGCAAGCTCTGAGGGCACAATGATTGCCATTAAATAGATCAGACCCACAGCAGCAGCAATGATGACAAACGATAACCACCGATACTTCATAAAGCTGGCCAGCGAACTGCTATAGGCATTGGTTAGCGATTCAAAAAATGGTTCTGTAACACGGTACAACCAAGGCTGTATGGCTCTGCGCTTTAAAATTTTAGCGCTCATCATGGGCGTAAGGGTAAGCGATACAAATGCAGAAATAGCCACCGAGCTGGCAACCACCAATCCGAATTCGCGAAACAACCGGCCGGTAAGCCCTTGCAAAAAGATTACGGGTAAGAACACGGCCACCACAGAAATCGTAGTGGATATAACAGCAAAATAAATTTCAGTCGATCCTTTCTTAGCTGCTTCCGTAGGATCTTCACCCTCCTCAATCTTTACATAAATATTCTCCAACACAACAATCGCATCATCCACCACCAATCCAATGGCCAGTACAATTCCTAGTAGTGTAAGCACATTGATCGTAAAGCCCAAGAGATACATGATAAAGAAGGCACCAATTAATGATATGGGAATGGTAGCCACCGGAATAAGAGTGGTACGCCAATCCCGTAGAAATAAAAAGATAATGGCGAGCACGAGACAAAATGCAATGATGATGGTCTCTTCCACTTCGCTAATAGATGCGCGTATGTATTCTGTAGAATCGTAGCTCATTACATACCGAACATCTGGGGGAAGATCTCGCTCAATCTGCTTCAATTTGGTATAGAGTCGTTCCGAAATATCAATGTTGTTCGCCCCGGGCTGTGCCACAACCGCGATGGCACAACCGGGAATTCCATCTCTTCGCAGAATACTCCGATCGTTTTCGGCCCCAAGTCGTGCATACCCGATATCACTAAAGCGAACTATCTTGTCTCCATCTTCCTTAATAATTAAGTTATTAAAGTCCTCTTCGGTGGATAGCCGACCCATAGTGCGAACGGTTAGTTCTGTATTCAACCCTTCCACCCGGCCCGAGGGGAGTTCCACATTTTCGCGGTTAACCGCCTGCAATACATCGGAAGGTGCCAACTTCAATGAGGCCAGTTTTATAGGATCCATCCATAAACGCATCGAATATCTTCGCTGTCCCCAAATCTGTACGGAACTTACACCGGGAATGGTTTGGATCCGCTCTTTGAAATACAACTCAGCAATTCGCGAAACTTCCAATAGATCTCTTTTATCACTCCCTACTGTTAAGAAGATGATCGGACTGGAATCGGCATCGGCCTTTTCAACCCGCGGGGGATCCACATCCGGAGGAAGCCGGTTCAGCGCACCTGAAACTTTATCGCGCACATCATTCGCTGCCGCTTCCAACTCAACGCCTAATTCAAATTCTACGGTTATGCTGCTTCTACCCTCACGACTTACCGATGTGATCGTCCGTACGCCTGGTACACCATTCACCGCCTCCTCGAGGGGTTCTGTAATTTGAGATTCGATAACATCGGAGTTAGCCCCTACATAACTGGTTGAAACAGTTACTACCGGAGGATCCACGCTGGGAAATTCTCTGACTCCCAAAAACATAAAGCCAATTACCCCAAACAAGATAATGACCAATGACATGAC
>JAEUUB010000119.1 GCA_016787745.1 Cyclobacteriaceae bacterium | reverse complement strand
AATCTGATTACCATTCTTAAGCGTATACAAATCAACCTGCGGCTTGATCTCATCGCGCGTTGCATTCTTCTTTAACCAGGCAACATCAATTTCATTATCAAAATGACCAATGTTACATACAATGGTTTTGTCTTTCATCATCTCGAAGTGACGACCCAACACAATTCCAAAGTTACCGGTTGTAGTAACAACAATGTCGGCTTCTTTAACTGCCGTATCCATCTTCTTTACAGCAAAGCCATCCATCGCTGCCTGCAGGGCACAAATCGGATCAATCTCGGTTACAATCACGCGTGCACCGGCACCGCGCAACGAAGCAGCGGAACCTTTACCCACATCTCCATAACCAGCAACAACAGCCACTTTACCAGCCATCATTACATCGGTTGCTCTGCGGATGGCATCCACCAGCGATTCCTTACAGCCATATTTATTATCGAACTTTGACTTGGTTACAGAGTCGTTAATATTAATGGCAGGCAAAGGCAGTTTTCCATTGTGTTGCCGTTCCACCAATCTGTGCACTCCGGTGGTGGTCTCTTCCGATATCCCACGGATTCCTTTCACTAATTCAGGGTAACGATCCAAAACCATATTTGTAAGGTCGCCTCCGTCATCCAAAATCATGTTGAGGGGTTGTCCGTCTTTAAAAGCGTGAAGCGTTTGTTCTATGCACCAGTCAAACTCCTGTTCGTTCATTCCTTTCCAGGCGAAAACAGGGATACCCGCTTTAGCGATAGCGGCCGCGGCATGATCTTGCGTAGAGAAAATATTGCATGACGACCAGGTAACTTCAGCCCCCAATTCAATCAAGGTTTCAATCAATACCGCGGTTTGAATGGTCATGTGCAAACATCCGGCAATGCGCGCACCCTTTAAAGGTTTTTTTGCCCCAAACTCCTCGCGGAGGGCCATTAAGCCAGGCATTTCGGCCTCAGCCAATTTAATTTCTTTACGGCCCCATTCGGCCAGGGAAATGTCTTTTACCTTGAATTTTGCGGTTTCTGTTACTGTCATGTGTGTTAATTTTTCGATTTTGGGCTTCTTTTAAAAGAAAGCGACAAAGGTAAGATAAACGGGTAAGAATTACCACGAAATCTAATCCCCATTTCAGGTAAGTGGTTGATTTATACCT
>JAEUUB010000085.1 GCA_016787745.1 Cyclobacteriaceae bacterium | reverse complement strand
TAGTTCAATGCTTCCAGTAGCACCGCATTTTTATCCAGTTCCCTCTCTTCCACAGCCTTGTTTACGCGCACCAAATCCTGATATACGATCCGGCCGGCACCAATATTCATATGACCCACTTCCGAATTTCCCATCTGCCCTTCAGGCAAACCTACCGCCAATCCCGAAGCCTCGAGCTTACTATGCGGATACTTCTTGTATAAAGAATTGATGTATGGAGTTTGAGCCTGGTCGATGGCCGACACCTTTGTGTTTTTGGCGATTCCCCATCCATCGAGAATCATCAACAGCACTTTCTTATTCATAAATAAATATTTTAAAAATTAAGAGTTCAAATATACCTGTGATTTACCGTTTTTGGCATATAAGCAGGGATAGTTGAAAGTAAGTTGGATAAACAATCGTTAGGGTTAGGGTTAGGAGCAAACTTGATTTTTAAACATGCTTATCCGTAAAAAAATTATCCAGCAAAATCCAGAAATAAATCGGGTAACAAAATGTCTTTTCAATTACTTATTTGGGTATTAATGGCATAATTTTGGTCTAATGAATAGCGCTATGTATAGTAGAAAGTGGCTTTTTGCATTTGTTTTAGCACTTGTTACACAAGGGGTGTGGGCTCAGGCCGATATTTTTGCTCCTATGAAGGATGCTATAAAGGCTGGTAGTGCAAAAGAACTAGCCAAATATTTCAATCAATCAGTAGATATTAATCTTGAGGGCGAAATAAATACCTACAGCAAAGCTCAGGGAGAATTTGTTATGCGCGACTTCTTTAAAAAATTTCCCGTTTCTGATTTTACCATTGAACACACAGGCTCTTCCAAAAGCGGATTGCAATATGCTATCGGAAATTTCAAAAGTTCGGGCAATCAATTCAACGTATTGATGCGCGTGAAGCAATCCGGCAACATCTATCTGATTCACGAAATCAGTTTTGTAAAAGAATAATGCAACCGGCCTATCTATCCGACCAGGCAATTCGGGAATTTATAAAGCAAGCATTACGCGAAGACCTTGGAGAGGGGGATCACTCCACGCTCGGCTCAATTCCAATTACAAAAAAGTGCGGGGCTAAACTCCTTATTAAAGACAGTGGGATTATTGCCGGGGTGGCCATTGCAGAAAGGATATTTCGCGAAGTTGATGAGAGTTTACAAATAACATTCTATAATAAAGATGGTGACCCCATTGAAAAAGGGGAAGTTGCCTTTATTGTGGAAGGTTCAGCGCGTTCTATTCTGATGGCCGAGCGCTTGGTGCTAAATTGTATGCAGCGCATGAGCGGTATCGCTACGTATACACATCGCCTGTGCAAAATCATTGCCGGAACAAAAGCGCAAGTGATGGACACCCGCAAAACCACTCCTAATTTTCGATTAATGGAAAAATGGGCGGTGGCCATTGGGGGTGGGCACAATCATCGATTCGCTTTGTATGATATGGTTATGTTAAAGGATAATCATATCGATATGGCCGGGGGAATCCGGGCAGCGATAGAAAACGTGAAAAATTATCTTCACGAAAAAAATAAGTCTTTAAAAATCGAAGTAGAAACCCGCACGTTAAGCGAGGTTGCAGAGGTGATTGCCGCAGGCGGGATTGATGTGATAATGTTGGACAACATGAGTTTAAACGAAATGAGGGAAGCCGTTGCCTTGATTAATGGAAAATACAAGACGGAGGCGAGCGGGGGAATTACGGAATCAACCCTTCGCTCGGTTGCCGAATGCGGAGTCGATTATATTTCTGTAGGTGCGCTTACTCATTCCGTAAAAAGTTTGGATTTGAGTTTAAAAGTGGAGTCATAAATTTTCAATTGCATTTCTGGATTGTGTAGGGCTTCGATTAGAAAATCCCACAAATCGCAGTAATTTTGCCCTCCTTAAAATTAGATCGGTTGTTATGATTGTAAAGACGCGAAATTATCGCCTGGAAAAAAAGGACTACATAAAAATGGCTTTAAAGGCTATTTTACAGCAACAATGGTGGGTGAGCTTGATTGTACTGGCTATTTGCCTTGGGTATTTATGGATTTCCAGTGTTTGGTGGTTTATTGGTGCGGGCATTGGTGCGGGCTTGTATCTGTTATTTTGGTGGATTCAGTTTTACGGGGTTACTCAACTTGATCAAGGCAAAATGCTCTTCGAGCGCTTTTCTTACGAGATCACCAGTCAGCAGATTGTAATGAAATTGAATGCCCGTGAAGGCATGCCCATGAAGTGGGATCAAATTAAATCCGCTAAAATTGGTAAAGACTCCTTCTTACTTTTTGTCAATAAGGCTCAACTAATTCATCTTCCTTATAAAATTTTCAATACGGAAAATGAGCGCAAGTTTTTGCTGAGCATTCTTCGTACTAAGGGATTGATTAAATAGATGCGAATGCAGGATGCTTGATTCCCGGAAAGCAGCTTCTGATATTTGATTCATGTTCAATAACCAGGATCAAGAGTCGAGGATCAAGAAAAAGTACAGTCCCACAGAAGCACTGGCTCGCATTCAACGGTATTGTGCTTACCAGGAGCGCTCTCACAAAGAAGTGAAAACCAAACTATTTGAATACGGACTTTATGCCAGTCAGGTAGACGAGTTGATTTCGCAACTTATTACAGATGGATTTTTAAATGAAGAACGTTTTGCCAAGGCTTACGCGGGCGGCAAATTCCGTATAAAAAAATGGGGCCGGTTAAAAATAAAAAATGAGCTTGAGTCCCTGGGTCTAACGCGCTATTGCATTCAGCGCGGGCTGAATGCAATAGATTCGACCGATTATTTCAGGACTTTGAAATCGCTAATTAAAAAGAAAGCATCTGAAAGTCAGGAGCAAAATCTATTTAAAAAACGCAATAAAATAGCCCGCTTTGCAATTGGCAAAGGGTATGAGCCGGATTTGGTATGGGGCCAAATCAAAGATTTATTGCCCGACTAAATTTGTTACCTGCGCGACAATCCCAAGGAAAATAAGAACTGAGTTCCGTGAACTTACGTTTATGCGGGTATGAAAATCATTGCCCCCCTTTTTCTCCTGTTTCTGCTGTGCGCCTCCACCCGGGCGCAGGAAAATCAGATCCGAACAAAAAATTACAACTTAAAAAAATCGATTGCCCTGGAGGGGTACGACCCGGTTAGTTATTTTGACAACAAGCCGCAGGAAGGGAAAAGCGAGATAAAATTTACCTACAAGGACGTAACCTACCTATTTGCCAACACTGCAAATGCAGAAAAATTCAAGGCAAACCCGGAAAAGTTTGAGCCTGCGTATGGCGGTTGGTGTGCTTTTGCCATGGGCGAAACTGGCGAGAAAGTGAAGATTGACCCCGAAACCTTTAAAATAATTGAAGGCAAACTATACCTGTTTTACAACTTTTGGGGAAACAACACGCTTAGCGACTGGAACAAAAATGAAGGTGTGCTCAAATCAAAAGCCGATCAAAACTGGAAAAAAATCGCCCGATAGCATGGATTCCTAAACACCTTGAATGAAAGGAGTTCATAATTACCTTATCTTTAGGGCGGCTTACATTTTTGAATAGATTATGAAACAATTACTTGAGGCAGCAAGTACTATACTTACTCAATTAACGAATGTCGTTAGCACGATAAAAGAAGAGGATTTCTATAAACCCTCCGTTGCCCTAAGCAATTCTACAATCGGGCAGCATCTTAGGCATACGCTTGAGTTTTTTATTTGCCTTGAACAAGGATATGAATTGGGTGTTGTGAATTATGATAAGCGTATCCACAACAAAGCGATGGAGAACGATAAACATATTGCGCTACACACGTTATATCAAATTAAGGAATTTGTTACCGCAAATCAGGTAGATAAACCGTTGAGCCTGGAGGTTGGCTATAAACCCGATAGCGAAGAAACAATTGCCATTACAACCAATTACCTGCGCGAACTTACCTACAACATCGAGCATGCGGTTCACCACATGGCTATAATGAAAATTGGAATTCGCGAAGTGGCGGAGTATATTCCTCTTCCCTCCGATTTCGGAGTAGCGGTGTCTACCCTGCGCTACAAAGATTCAGAAATGGCTACACGCTAATTCCCTTTCCTTATTTTTGCGCCATTCAAAATTTCTGTGCAAAAACTTCTTCGCAGTAACTTCTTCATCAAGCTCAAGAGTTGGGAGTATTGGCCTTTCGGTATTATTCAAGCTCCTATTTTCTTATTATGGATTTGGTACGCGATCAAGGAGCGGTCACTGCTTTACTTCTCCGCGTCTAATCCTTCCATACTTACCGGAGGTATGATGGGGGAATCGAAATATGAAATTTTACGCCATGTAGCTGATCCCATAAAACCTAAAACGGTTTTAATAAAACTTCCCTCCACAAAGCAATCTATTGTTGATACATTAAAAGAAAATGGTTTTTCTCTTCCTGTGATTTTTAAGCCCGATTTAGGCGAGCGTGGATGGATGGTTCGGAAAATCAACACCGAGGCCGACATTGAAAAATACTTGTCGGAAATAAAAATAGATTTCATAATTCAGGAGTTGGTGGGGATGCCCCTAGAGTTTGGTGTGTTCTATGTGCGATTTCCTTCGCAGAAGATTGGAATCGTTAATTCCATTAATGGAAAAGAGTTTTTATCGATCACCGGGGATGGGGAAAAAACCATCCAACAATTAATCCTTGAAAAGGATCGCGCTAAACTTCAATGGGAAACGTTAAAGAATACTTATAGTAATCGACTAAATGAA
>JAEUUB010000082.1 GCA_016787745.1 Cyclobacteriaceae bacterium | reverse complement strand
ATTTCATAAACTCTTTGTCATTTCAAACCACTTTTTTTAAAAAGAATAAACCGGCTCTGGAAGTATCTCATGAGATAACACCCAAGGGATACTTAAAAGTTATTCATCATCATTATAACGAAACCGGTGAAAAATTTACCAACGAGGAGATCTATCATAAGCAATTAAGTGTGTTGCCTTATGCCGCTTCGGTGTCGGGGGCGCTTGTTAAACCCAACGAAGCTGGAGTAATCCGACATCATGCCCTGTCGGCAATGGAAGAACAGACTAATATGCAACTAACCCAGATAAGGCAGCAGATTGAACTTTTAGCTATTCAGGCAAAAGAGATTCAAAAGCGTAAAGAGCTTTCCATGATTATTTACGATGCGGAAATTAGTTTTGCTCCCGTTATTGGCCAAACTTATTATCTGTACGAAAGGGAAGATACCTCGCACCTGGTTTCTTTGATTAGTCCGAAAGAGTGGGGCCGGGGAAAATTACCATATAAAGATTTCGTTGCGGCCGTTAAATTATTGGCGGATCACACCTGGAAGGAAATCTGATTGATAGAACTAATAAGCAATCAAATTTTTTCGGGGGTGGGGTGTATCCAGCTTTGCCTATAGGTTCTGCTCAATAGTTTGGTTGCTTCAGCATCATTCAAAACATTTCTTGATTTTGAATCATACACCAGGGTTCTACCGGTTTTCATGGCGAGATTAGCTAAGATACAACTTGCGGTAGAGATATGACCCTCTTCAATATCGGCCACAGGCTTATTTCCATTTTGAATACAAGCGATAAAGTTTAACATTTGCGCACGTGTGGCAGCGGCTGTGTGCAGCTCTATATCTTTTTCCTGAAGATCCTCAGGATATTTTTCTCTTTCGTAGAGGGCATCTTTGTGAATGCCCTTACCGCCATCCAACGGGGTAAAGTCATATTTCATTACGCTGCAGGCAAGTGTTCCCTTGTCTCCAAAGATTTTATAGGCCCACGGATATTCAGGATCGGTAGGGGCGCCCCACGAGCGGTGTTGCCATACTGCGGTGAGTCCATCAAATTCAAAGAGTGCGCTTTGTGTGTCACTGATGTTTGAGCGGGCATCTTTCTGAACATAGATTCCACCGGAGGATGAAATCCGGGTGGGCCATCCCAGGTTGAGTGTCCACCGAACGGCATCAAGCATGTGCACACACATGTCGCCCACAATTCCGTTACCATATTCCATCATAGCCCGCCAACCACCCCGATGCGGAAGCCCTACATATGGCAATAGAGGTGCCGGTCCGCTCCATAGATTGTAATCTAAAAAAACGGGGACAGGTTGAACGGGGGGATTGCTGTTATTTCGCATATGGTAATAGCAACACATTTCTACATGCGAGATTTTACCTAACAAACCCGCTTCAACGATATTCTTTTTAGCATCCAGTAAATGCGGTGTTGATCTCCGCTGCAAACCTACCTGCACGGTACGCTTATATTTTCTGGCGGCAGCAACCATGGCTTCGCCTTCCATCACATCTACGCTAATGGGTTTTTGAACATAAACATTGGCACCCGCTTTTATGGCATCAATGGTTTGCAGGGCATGCCAATGATCAGGTGTACCAATCAGAACAATGTCCATTGGATTTTCGGTAAGCATTTTCTGGTAATCGTTATATAGTCGTGGTATTTTACCTGATTTTTGTCTTTTGCTTACCAATGCACCGGCTTCGGTTAATTGATTTCTATCCACATCACACAGTGCTACAACCTCTACGGGTGCGACTTGAATCAATTTAAACAGATCACTTTTACCGTACCACCCGGTACCAATTAATCCCACACGCCAGATTTTTTGTGAAGGAAAGAAATCCATGCCCTGAGCTCCGAGGGCTGTGAGAGCAAACGTGGCAGCAGCTCCTTTTATAAAGTGTCTGCGATTAATAGTAAACTGTGTCATCCGGCAGGTAGTTAGGTATTTTAAATTTAGTGTGAATGAGCAAATGCTACAAGCGTACCACCACAATGAATTTTATAACTCTTATTCATACATTTTCTCAATTTCCGATTTGTAGTGATCCATTATCTTCAACCGGACTGGTTTGAGCGTAGCGGTTAGTTCACCACTTTCAAGTGTCCAATCCTGATGGCACAGAACAAAATCTTTGATGCGCTCCAGGTTTGGTAAGGACGTATTGAGTCGATCAATTTCCTCCTGGATCCGGGCTCTTACTTTAATATTGTAAACCATAAATTGGGGCGAAGTCCAGTGTATCCCTTCTTGTTCGCACCATGCTTTAACTATTTCAAAGTGAGGAACCAGCAACGCAGTTACAAAAGGTTTTTGAAATCCGATAATAAGACATCGCTGGATAAAAGGCGATTTGGTAAAATGATTTTGAAGTGGTTGCGGGGCAATGTACTTGCCGGCCGATGTTTTAAAAATATCTTTTTTCCGATCCGTAATTTTAAGAAAGCGGCCATGAGCAAACGTGCCCACATCTCCCGTTTTAAACCAACCCTCTTTGGTAAAGACTTCAGCGTTTAATTCAGGTCGCTTTAAATAACCTTGCGATAGGTTGGGACCTTTTACCAGAATTTCACCTTCACCATTTTCTGTTGCTGAATCAATTTTTACTTCAATACCGGGTATAACTAATCCCACTGTTCCGAGTTTGTTCAGGCCCGGCTCTATCCGGTTCATGGCTATCAGGGGCGCGGTTTCAGTCATTCCATACCCTTCAATAATTTGGATACCCGAGGCTGAAAACAAGCGTGCGATTTCCGGACGAAGGGAGGCAGCTCCTACAATAATAAATTTGATTTTACCACCCAGTTTCTTTCGCCACTCGCTAAGTACCAACATGCGAGCAACCGCTAATTTTACTTGATAGATAAGGCGTGTTTGGCCGTACTCGTACTGCTTGCCTACTTCCAGCGCCCAATGAATAGTTTTTCGCTTAAAGAAATTTTTCAGCATCAACTGTTCCTGCATAAAGTCATACATCTTTTCCAGGATTAGGGGTACACTCGTACAGGCGTGAGGCCTAACCGTTTTAAAGTCGTGGGCAAAGCTTTCTCTGCTTGAATTGAAATACAGCGAAACACCAAAGGCTATGTAGGCATAACACGCCATTCTCTCCAGGATATGACTGAAAGGAAGGAAACTCAAAACTCTGTAGTGAGGTTCCAGCGGAAGCAGCATCAAAACAGATTTAATATTGAATACAATGTTGTGGTGGCTGAGTAATACTCCTTTTGGGATGCCTGAACTGCCCGATGTGTAGAGTATTGTCACCAGATCGTCCGGGTGTATCCGGGCTTTTAGATTCTTTAGTTTTTCTAAGTCACTTTTATGAGCGACCTTTTCTTTCATCTGTTCAAAAAATTCTTTTCGGGTGGGATCAAGGTGATACACTTTGGCAGCGGATTTAGTTTCCTGCACGGCAGAGAAAAGATTATCGTAAGTGATTTGATCGGCCGCGATACAAAGCGCGGGTTCCGTTTCCCCAATTATCAGTTCGAGATCGGATTTTGAGGAGTTTGAATGAACCGGTACGGTAATCAAACCCGTTTGCTGACAGGCGAAGTCGATGATCATCCAGGCGGGACTGCCTGAAACCGGAACGATTAGAACTTTTTGCCCAGGGGTATATCCGTTTCTTATGAACCAGCACGACAGAAGATCGACCTGTTGGATGATGTCCTGAATGGAAAAACTTTTCCAGAAACCTGATTCGGAAATGTTTAATGATTTTTTATTAGGATACTTCGCTTCCTGATATGCCAACACATCGAAGATGCGTGTAAAATTATTGGCGTGTATCGGGGTAACGAGCATCCTTATTGTGCTTTTGGTTTTACATACAATACCTGATAAAGTGTTTCAAAGAATTCAGCAAAATCAGGAAGGTTATTATGCCGGGCACCCTCAATGGCGTGAAGTGTTACCTTATCGGGATAAAGTGATTTTAGTTTTTCACTCTGCGAGAAGGAAATAAGCCGGTCCTTCGTACCGTGAATTATATGTATAGGGCAGCCTGTGGTTTTTAAATATTGATCCGTTCGGATATCATAGCGCAGGATCCATCGCAAGGGAAGGAAAAACAAATACCGGTTTATATTATATTGAAAACTGAAATAAGGCGAATCTAGAATTAAAAGCCCGGGTTTATTCCACGAGGCAATGCGGGCAGCCACGCCACTGCCCCACGAGCGGCCATATAAAACGATTTTGTCTTCCGGATAGAACTGGGATAACCATTTGTAAATATACTGGGCATCATTAAAGACTTTTTGCTGACTTCGTTTGCCCCGGCTTTTGCCAAAGCCCCGATAGTCCATCATAAAAAAATCGTAGCCATTACTAACAAAATCCTTGGCAAATTTTCCCCACCCTTTTATACTTTTCGAATTGCCTTTCAGGTAGTAGACCACCCCGCGCGCATTAGGCACTTTAAAATAGATGGCATTAATGCGCCCGCCATCTTCCATGTCGAAATCCAGTTCCTCGAACGGAAAGGGATATTTATATTGAAACGTATGGGTTAGCCGTTCCGGCCTGAAAAAGAAAATGTGCTGAAAGAAGTATATGAATACGCAAAGAAAAACATAGCCTGTGAAAATAATCAGGAGGGAGGTTCCAACCATTTTACAATTTATAAATTAATGACTACTTCAGGAGCACTGATCTCAAAGTTTCGTGATAAAACTCAAAGTCTCTGAGATTGTTATGGCTACCCCCTTCAATTACTACAAAGCGATCATCATTTTTTAAAAAAGGTTTTAATCGTGCGGCCGAGCGCAAGGGAACTACCCAATCCTGAGTACCTTGAATGATAACTACAGGACAGGTGACCTCCTTAATGTGATTTACATTCGAAAATTTATACGATGAAGTGAATCCATAAAGCACAGAATTTATTTTATCGAACGGAGTTTCCAGAATCAGCAATTCAGGATTTATTCTGGCCGCCAGATCAGAAGCAACCGCAGTTCCTAATGATCTGCCATAGATTATCAATTGTTCGAATCCAATATTTTGTTTTGCCCAATCGCTTACCCGCTGTGCATCCAGGTATAAAATCTCTTCGCTGGGCGATCCCGTACTTTTTCCATAACCCCGGTAATCAACCAGGAGTATCTCGTATCCCAATTGGGTAAAATCAATGGCATAGTTTCCCCAGCGTTGCAGGTTATCAGCATTACCATGGAAGTATAAGATCAATCCCCGCGAGGGCTCAGTTGTTTTAAAAAGAAGCGCATTAAGTGAATCTCCAGAACAAGTCTCAATAAAGTATTCTTCAAAAGGTTGATTAAACTTAAAAACGTAGTTGGGTGCAAGTTTTTCAGACAGAAAAATAAACTTGTCTTCCCAAAGAAAAAACGACAGATAGGTTAAAGCATACACACCCATTACAAAGCCGGTTATTCTCAAGATCACTTTTAACCTTCGCGTCATTTTTTTTAAATACACATAAAGTAAGTAAGATAATGTTTTTGTAGTGTGTTTGTAAATCTGTTCAAAGGGATCATTAACCTTCCCTGTAATTCCCGTTTATCGGTGTGTTTCGTTTTCATACTTTGTACACAAATTCTTAACCTACGCATTATGTCAAGATTATACCTGATTTGCTTCCTGATTGTCTGCACGTTTGTAGCAGAAAGTCAAACACTCGATCCGGGCTTTTATTCAAATTATAAATGGCGCAATATTGGGCCGCAACGGGGTGGCCGGTCGTTAGGCTCATCGGGTAGCCCGGGCAGGCCTAATGAGTATTACTTTGGAGCCACCGGGGGTGGGCTATGGAAAACTACGGATGGTGGCCAGGAGTGGTTCCCGGTAACGGATGGCAAAATTTCCAGCTCGTCTATTGGTGCGGTAGCGGTCGCGGAAACCAATCCGGATGTTGTTTATATAGGAGGGGGCGAGACCCAACTCCGCGGAAGTATTACTCAAGGCGATGGTGTTTATAAAACTACTGATGGCGGAAAAACCTGGCGGCATTTAGGGCTAAAAGAAACTCAGGCAATTTCCCGTATTCGCGTTCATCCTACCAACCCAGACGTTGTATATGTGGCTGCCTTAGGTCATCCTTACGGGGATAATGAAGAACGTGGAGTTTTTAAATCCGTGGATGGAGGCAACACATGGAAGAAAGTATTATATGTAAGCTCGAAGACCGGTGCAGCTGATTTGATTATAGACCGAACCAACCCAAAAATTTTGTACGCATCCACCTGGCAGGTATATCGTAAGCGTTGGAAGATGTGGGGCGGTGGGCCGGAATGTAAATTATGGAAATCGGAAAATGGCGGTGATACCTGGACAGATTTAACGGCAAATCCTGGTATGCCCGCAGGCCCGCTGGGAAAAATTGGAATAACCGTTTCGCCTGTTGATAACAAAAGGTTGTGGGCCATTATTGAAGCGAATGACGGAGGTGTTTACCGAAGTGACGATGCCGGTGCCAGTTGGAAAAAAGTGAATGATGAACGCAAGTTGCGTCAGCGTGCTTTTTACTATTCCCGCATCTATGCCGATCCGCAGGATCGCGAAACGGTTTATTGCCTGAATGTTGATTTCTGGAAATCTACGGATGGAGGTGTAAAGTTTGATACTGAGATTAACGTACCCCACGGTGATAATCACGACCTATGGATCGATCCCAACAATCCCATGCGCATGATTACCTCCAACGATGGTGGGGGGTGCGTTTCGGTTAATGGTGGTAAGAGTTGGACGGACGAAGATTTTTGTACCACTCAATTTTATCACGTTACTACAACCAACCACGTTCCATATCATGTGGCTGGTGCACAACAAGATAACTCAACGATAGCGATACCCAGCGATGGTTGGGATCATATGAATGTACTGGGTGAATGGGGGTATGATGTAGGCGGGGGTGAAAGCGGGTACATTGCTTCGCACCCAAACAATCCGGATGTATTTTATGCCGGTAGTCAAGGGGCTTTGCTTACGCGATACGATCGCACTACAGGTCAAATCCGCGACATACAAGTTTATCCGAGATTCTTTTCGGGCGAGCCAGCAAGTTCTTTGCCCGAACGCTGGCAGTGGACGTATCCAATTGTGTTTGCACCTAAAGATCCCAACACGCTATACACATGTTCGCAACACGTTTGGAAAACAACAAATGATGGCCAGAGTTGGGAAAAGATTTCACCCGACCTTACCTATGCCGATCCCGAAACACTGGGTGTAACCGGGGGGGTGATTACCAACGACATGAATGGCCCTGAAATTTATGCTACCGTATTCGCTTTGGCACCTTCCAATCATGACCTGAATACTATTTGGGCCGGATCCGATGATGGCAAGATTCACATCACGCGTGACGGGGGCAAGAAGTGGACCGACATCACACCAAAAGAATTGCCCAAGCATTCGGTAGTGGCAATCATTGATGAATCAAAACACAATCCGGGAACTGCCTATGTGGCGGCCTTCCGTTATCAGGTAGACGACCGCCAGCCCTATGTTTTCAGAACAAAAGATTACGGGAAAACCTGGACTAAAATAATTACCGGAATTAAGGATGGACATTTTGCGCGATCTGTGCGGGAAGATCACGTGCGGGCCGGGCTTTTATTTTTAGGGACAGAGCATGGCGCCTATGTTTCGTTCAATGCGGGAGACAGTTGGCAATCACTTCAATTAAATTTACCCGATACTCCCATTCGCGATTTAGTTGTAAAGAACGATGATGTTGTGTTAGGTACACACGGTCGTGGTTTTTGGATTTTGGATGACATTGGTCCGTTGCGGCAGATGACTTCCGATAAGATGAATCAAGCTGCGCTTTTGTTTCAACCTACGGATGCCATCCGCGGTGTGTACGATGCGGTGTTTCAATATTATTTAAAGAATAAGGC
>JAEUUB010000061.1 GCA_016787745.1 Cyclobacteriaceae bacterium | reverse complement strand
TGAAGCTTTTCTGAAGGGATTGACCTCAAGTAAAGAACGTGTGAACACTTTCTACGCACAGCATCCCGACTACCGCATCATTCACGACAACTTAAATGATATGAGCAAGGTGACCAGCTCACAAACCTATCAAAAGGGGAGTTGGGTGTTGCACATGTTACGGGGTGTTGTCGGTAACAATGCTTTTAAGAAAGGCATTCAATCGTACTATAAAAAATATCAGAACCTGAATGCCACAACAGCAGATTTCAGACAAGAAATGGAAGCCGCTTCGGGTAAGGACTTAAAAGTATTTTTTGAGCAATGGTTATATAAACCCGGAACATTAAAACTTGATGCCACATGGCGTTACGATACAAAGAAAAAAGGAGTGACTATTGAATTGAAGCAAACCCAGAATGATGGCAGTGTGTTCAATATGCCTGTTGAAGTAGCGATGTATTCTCCTAACGTGAAAGAGCCGCTAATCCGGACGATTGTGGTTGACCAAAAATCAGAAGTGTTCACCTTACCTATGGATTCAGCTCCGGAGAAAATACTCCTTGATCCCAATTCCTGGGTGCTGATGGATGCCATGGTGGCAAGAAAATAGATGGTACCAAATTCTTTAACTAATAGCTAAATGAAATTTCCACATGCTGCATTTCTGTTTTTATTCATTCTGATTGAGTCAACTTGCTATTCCCAACAACCAATATCGCCCCTGGTTAATTCGTACAAAGAACATTTAATCAAAAAAGATGAATCCATTTATGGACTAAATTGGGTTCAGGTAGGCCCCACCATTAATAGTGCATTGGTTGAAACCTTACAGGTAGACCCATATCGCCCCGGAGTAATGTATGCAGGATTCGGATCGGGAAATCTCTGGAAGACTATTAATAATGGATTAACATGGAATCCAATATTTGAAAATCAGCCTGCACTGGGAATTGGAGATATTGCGCTTGCGCCTTCTAACACCAACATAATTTATCTCGGTACGGGTGAGACCCTAAAAAAACCCCGCAATTTTACAATGCCTGGTACCGGCATTTACCGATCTAACGATGGCGGTGAAACCTGGATTCATCTGGGACTGGAGGACTCCTGGCACATTGGCGAAATAAAGGTTCATCCTAAGAATCCGGATATCGTTTATGTTTCCGTACTAGGTCATTTTTGGAGCACCAATAAAAACAGAGGAGTTTTCAGATCAACCAATGGCGGTCAAACATGGGAGCATGTACTTTACTTGGATGAAAAAACAGGCTCGAATGACATTGTTATCTCGCAATCAAATCCGGACGTGCTATATGCCTCCATGTGGGAAAATTATCCAGGTTTCAGCGGAAAGAATAGCGGAATATATAAAAGCACTGACGCTGGAAAAACCTGGTCAAAATTGAATGGTGGATTACCACAGGGAGAAGGTATTGGCAGAATAGGGTTAGCGGTTTCAAACACCAATCCAGACAAGATTTACGCTTTGCTTGACCATAGAAGTAAAAAGAAAAATGAAAATGATAATGAAGATCCAGGCGCTGCCGAAGTATACAGGAGCTTGGATGGCGGAAGCACATGGAAAAGAACTCATCAAGAGGAGTTGATGATTTTTGCTGCTCTGGGATGGTATTTTGCAGATATCTACGTTGATCCATTCAATGATGAAGAGATCTATGCTCTGGGTATACGGTTGGCAAAAAGTTCAAATGGCGGAAAGAGTTTTAGTTTTGTTGGGGGTGACGTTTATCATCTTTTTCCAAGTCCAGCAACACCCCTTCATCTTGATCAAGCCGAGCTATGGATCAACCCCACAAATTCCAATCACCTGGCTTTAGGAAATGATGGTGGTTTTTATGTTAGCTACGATAAAGGACAAACCTGGATCCATTATAATAATATCCCTACGGGTGAATTTTATGATATTACACTGGATGATGGAAACCCCTATACGATTTATGGCGGTACACAAGATGATGCAACCGTGTATGGAAAGGCAAAGGAATGGATACCTAAATTTTATGACGAATGGAAGTATCTTTGGATTGATCCCTGGAGTGGGGGAGATGGATGTATTACAGTTTTAGATCCCAAGGACAGCAATACACTGTACTATAGTTCTCAGGAAGGTGGAATAAGACGAATGGATAGAACCCGGGGAAATTCTAAATCAGTACGGCCAAAAATCGAGGGGTTAAACGATAAGCTCCGTTACAATTTTATCTCACCGTACTTTCTTTCGACTCACAATAATTCAAACCTTTATCTCGCAGGAAATTTCGTTATGAAAAGCGCGGACCGGGGTGACCATTGGAAGGCTATTAGCCCAGACCTTACTATTGGTAAAGTGAAAAGTAAAACCTCTCTGGCAGCAGGCGCGTTGTCTGAATCCCCACTAAAAAAAGGACTCCTCTACATGGGTACCGACAAAGGATTATTTTGGGTGACTCAAGATGACGGAGCAAACTGGACAGAGCGTTCACAAGGGTTGCCCGATATGTATATTCGTACTATTGTGCCATCCCGATTCAAAGAATCGAGAATTTACATAGCTATGTCAGGAATGAATTATGATGATTTTGGCACGTACTTTTTTAAGTCAGAAGATTATGGAAAATCGTGGGAATCAATAAAAGGTAACTTACCTACCGATGTGTCTTACGTACTTAAAGAAGACCCGGTTTATGAGAATATTTTATATGCGGGAATGTACAGGGCTGTTTATATCTCAACAGATCGGGGTAAATCCTGGTCGCAACTTGGAAAAGAGATGCCCGCGGCAGCTGTTTCAGATATCGAAATCGATGTAAAGTCCGGTGATCTTGTTGTGTCCACGCATGGAAGGGGGATTTACAAATTGAATCTTTCTCCGGTTTATGAAAATTTGGCTGCGGGGATAAGTGAAGATCGCATATTTAGTATACCACCAGTTCTTGTTCCTTCACCAGAAGATTCCCGGGATGATACCAATGCTATTATTTCTGAAAAAATGCCCATTACATTTTGGGTGAATCATCCGGGTGAATCGGTTATAAGTGTTCTCGATGGAGAAGATAAAATACTTTGGTCAACAAAAATGGTTACTCGAAAGGGCTATAATCAATATCGATGGGATTTAATCACACGAAAAGTAGATAGTCCTTTACCTTACTTTGTGCATTATAACGAATTTTTGAAAGCGGGTAAGTACAAAGTAAAAATCACCACCTCGAACGGTGACCTTCAAAAGGAATTTACGGCCAAATAACTAGCTCAATCTTTATCATTTACCACTGGGTGGGAGGCAGCGACACTTATTGGCGGGCTTAGGTCGCGATAACTATCGGGATAGGAGGAATGAGCGGCCTGACAATGGGTGTTGCTGCTGGTGAGTGATAATTTGCATATATTTTCTGTATCATATGAAAAAATTCAGGCGGCAAGAGAATTTTCTGAAAAAATATGTCGGAACAGAATTTGAAGAAAGACTACTTAAATCTTCATTTCAAAATCTCCAAGATTTTAAGAACGATTTGTGCTTTAATAATTTTGCTTATAGCATACAAGAACTTTCACGCCATATCTTGGCTCGTTTAAGTCCTGATAAAGATGTGCTAATGACTACTTGGTACAAAAATGAAATTCCATACTCTTTATGTGATTATGCGACCTGTTTTTCCCTTAATGAAGAAAATGAAATCTGTGACTACTACGATAAACGTTGGCAGAGCTATGATCCAGCTATGCCACCATCCTCAGGGAACTGAAAGTTCTTGAAGGTGCAGATATTAATAGGTTGGTTTCAAAGGGAGTAGTGAAATAAATACTTCACCTTTCAAACAAAGAAAATACGGTGGAATTTGATAAGATTACTTTATTAGATAGAATTGAAAGAAATCAACATAAAAAAAGGTCATATTCTCCAGCACAAGGGCGATCTGAATAGCAAGGCTTATGAAGTGAAGTCAGGTTTGCTACGTAGCTATAGCATAGACCAAAAAGGGAAGGTGCACATTTTTATGTTTGGTCCTGAAGGGTGGATTGTCAGCGACTATGCGATGGCAAATGAACCGAGCGATCTGTTTATTGATGCTTTGGAAGACTCAGTTGTTCTTCAAATCAATAAGGATGCCACCGCTGACCCTGACATGATGAAGTTGGTGAAGAGAATACGTGTCCTTCAAAAAAGGGTAATCATGTTGATGAGTGCTTCTGCAATAGAGCGCTACGATCACTTTCTTCAAACTTATCCCTCCATTGTGCAACGTGTCCCCCAAAAGATGATTGCATCCTACCTGGGTATAACTCCAGAGGCACTGAGTGCTGCCAAGAAAAAAAGCATAAAAAAGAACTAACCCAGTTTGCTTTCTTAATCTACATTAATGCATTTGGAAAATCCCGTTCCGACTTTTGTGTCGCTATAAAACATTAAACAAAATAGGAAATGAACATTGTACTTTGGATTATACAATCTGCCCTGGCCATGGCATTCTTAATGGCTGGAGCTATGAAAGCACTGGCATCTAGGGATGTCCTTAGAGAAAAAATCGGGGATTGGGTGGATGAGTTTTCGAGTGCCACGCTAAAAACCATTGGTATATTAGAATTGTTGGGAGCGTTCGGTTTGATCTTGCCAATGGTATTGGATATTTACCCTGTGTTAACATCTTTCGCTGCTTTTGGACTTTCACTTAGTATGGTTGGAGCCATTTTGGTTCATATTAAAAGAAAGGAGCATAACAAGGCTATTTTTAATGTTATTCTAATGGTTCTTGGATTATCAGTGGCCTTGGGTAGACTGATGATCCAAAGCTGAGCAAGTAATATTTCTGTGGATCAGGCATGTGTAAGGTTGGAGGCAGCAGCAAAGCAATGAGTTATATACTGGCCAGGCGTTATGTTAACATAGCTTAGGTATCCGGGCTCTACCCAATCTTCATAAAAGGTTTTTTAGTCCCGATAGCTATCGGGAGGCTTTCAATAATTCAATCTTTATCATTTATCACTGGACTGGGGCAGCGGCACTCTACCGCGAGACGCGGCATGAAACATTTGGGTAGGCTTTGGTCCCGATAGCTATCGGGAGGGAGGGATGTGTGGCCTGACAATGGGTGGTGATGCTGGGCAGAGGAATTGAATTACCAGGCTTCGATGGATATACTCTCGATGCTGTTGAAGTGCTTATCTCTTGAAACTAAAATGAGTTGATGCTGGTCTGCTAAAGCAGCGATCCAGATATCATTTTCAGGAATTGGGGTTCCCTTGACTTTTAACTTATTTTTTACTTTTCCGTATGATCGGGCTGTATCCAAGTCGCACTCAAGAATTAGGGAAGCTTCTGCTAATTCTTCAATCTTTTTTCTGTTCTCATCCTTTCTTGTTGATTGCTCCGCGCCATAAAATAACTCGCCCAAAACAATACTTGGAATAAAGATACTGCCTGAGAACGATTTGATTTTTTCTGTTATGGATGATTCATTAGCAAAGAGACCGATAACAATGTTGGTATCGAGGAGACAATCTTTACCATTCATTTTTATCAATGTTTTCGCATCCTGCCTCTATAGCTGAACTGATCTCTTGAACATCCTTTGACTTAAAGCTACCAGCAAATTGAAGCAGGGCCTGTTGATTATTGCTTTCGGCTCTTTTCAGCAATGCCTTAACATAGGTTATAACCCTATTTTGTTGCTCCTTGCTGAGCAATTCCAGGTTTTTCAAAAATTCATTTTCGAATGCTTTTGATGCCATTTTGTTGAAAATTCTAGCAAATATACAGATTTATCGCGTTTTTGGCTAGGTGGATTTAACCATTTGTTGGTTTTACCAATTGCAATATTCTCCAAATCTAAATCGTTAAAGCTATTTAATATAACGTCTCATTATGTAACGGGTGCCGTTTAAGACGTTTAAGAAGTGTTATTTTTGTTACATAATG
>JAEUUB010000048.1 GCA_016787745.1 Cyclobacteriaceae bacterium | reverse complement strand
AATGACAAAGCATTTTTGAAATAGATTCTAGTCTCCGACCTCTACCCAAAAATTGGACGAATCTCTTGTATCCAGGTAGACAGTAATTTCCTGCCCCGGAGTAAATTGTTTTTGACTCCAGAGGTTGTGGCTTTTAAAAATTTTCTTTTGACCCGAAACTTCAGCCGCACATTCTACTATTAAGGGATGACGATTGTTCATACTAATGGAAGTATTGAAATACACATCCGAAATAACAGCCCGCAACTTTTTTCCTGTTCGAAGGAGTAATTCAAGCTTCGCTTTTTGTTTGGCAATGAAATAAAGAACTCCACCGCCTATACCTGTAAATAAGAGACCGATAAAAGCGAATACCCCTGGGCCCACCCATTCTTCTGGTAAATCTGCTTGCCCTTTTACCATTGTATAAGCCCAGCCAAATCCAAGTATCGCAAAAAGCAAGCCGATGGAAAAGAATATAAAACCAAACAGTTTCATAACTACCTAAGTTACAGAAAGGAAGACTTATTGGCTTCTCCGATTTCGAAAAAATTTCTAATCCTTACTTTTTTACGGAAATTGATTCTTTTGCAACCTAACCGATTTTCATTATGACTTCCCGAAGAGCCGCCCTTAAGTCGATTGGATTAACTGCCCTGGCAATTCCAACCTTAAAATTTGATGGGCAGGCAGCCATACGCTCAATGCCGGCTGCAAATGATCCCGCTTATTGGAACAAAATTCGAGATCAGTTTATGCTCTCACGCGACAGTGTGTTTTTTAATCCAGGCACAGTAGGCGCCATGCCCCGTATTGTAGTGGAGCGAATGACCCAACATCTTAATTACATTGGAGAGCATGTTGCAGATTGGGCTTATCAGGATGACAACAAGGAAGAATTCATCAGCGGGTATAATAACCTGATGAGCATTCGAACCAAGGTTGCGAATCTGATTCACGCAAGTGCAGGTGAAATAGCTATGACCGATAATGTAACCAATGGCATGAGTTATATTGCTAATGGATTAACACTGCAGCCGGGAGACGAAATGCTAACCACCAATCAGGAACATTCGGGTGGGCAAAGCGGATTTTTATTAAAAGCGAAACGATACGGAGCCGTATTTAAAACAGTGGCTGTACCCAAACCCATTAAGAATTCGCAGGAAGCTTACGACATTATTGTAAAATCATTTACACCCAAAACAAAAGTGTTGATGATGTCGCACATGATTTCGGGCAGCGGGGCCATTCTTCCGGTTAAAGAGTTATGTGCTGAGGCAAAAAAGCGGGGTATTTTTACTTTGCTTGATGGTGCACAAACCATCGGGCATATTGCTATTGATGCAAAGGATTTAGAGTGCGATGCCTATGCAGGCTGTTTTCATAAATGGATGGGTGCCCCGGCCGGTACCGGGTTTTTATATGTAAGGCAAGATCGGATGAAGGACGTGTGGACAACCATTGCCAGCGGGCGATGGGATAATCATGAAGATGAGGGATTTCGCTTCACGCAACGGGGCACCGGAAATTTTCCGGTTTTAAAAGGACTTGAAGCTTCGTTGGATTTTCATAATGAAATTGGCCCGGAGAAAGTTTACGCGCGAATAAAATACTTAGGCTTGCGTTTACGCGAAGGGCTGCGGAAAATAAGCAAAGTAAAAATTTACTCACCGGAAGAAGAGGCCATGTGTGCCGGCATTACGGTTTACAACATACAAGGGATGACGGGGGCACAATTACAAACTGAATTTTGGAATAGAGGCCGGATGCGTCCACGAGCTTCAGGCGCGGAGTTTGGCGTACGCCACTGCACGCATATCTTTAACAGCGAGCAGGAAATTGATCGGGCGCTTGAGGTTGTAAAGGAACTGGCAAAATAATTTACTATTCCTTAAATCTCAATTTAAAGAATAGCAGGGAGGAAGCGAGTACAAGAGTTAGCAGGTTTGCTACAATAACCGGTATGTCTTTAATGACAATTCCGTAAACCAACCACAGTAAAACGCCAAAACAAAAAAACGAAAACATACCCAACGACAAGTCTTTGGCCGAGCCACTCTTCCAGGTTTTAATAACCTGAGGCAAAAAAGCGATGGTTGTACACGACCCTGCAGCCAAACCTAAAATTTGAATTTCGTTCATAATAAATTTGTTGTTGCAAAGATAACGCGCCCCGGCTTCAAAAGATTGAGCAGTGTAAGATTATTTACAGTTACGGGCGGTTAAATCGATTGCGGAAAATCTTTTGGCCACAGATTCACATCTAATAAGTATTTCTATCATCCAATCCTTCCACGAAACAGCTACTTAACATCAATAATGATTAGAAAATAATCTGTGAATCGTTGCTAAATCTTAGAATCAATAATCATCACCCAACGCAAAATCATTCTTTCTATACATCCACTTGCCTTGGGTAAAGTCAGGGAACTCTACACTTTCGCCACCTAATTGAATAGAACTTTCCGAAAGAGGTGTGATCGCGCTCCAGGCAACCGCATCATACACATCCTGCGGAGTATTGGTTTTTCGCTTCACGGCTTCCACAAATGCGTTTAGTACAAACCAATCCATGCCTCCGTGGCCGGCACCGCTGGCATCGTTGCCGTATTTTTTCCAGAGCGGATGATCATATTTATCAAGCCACTCTTTGGCGTCTTCCCATTGATGGGCTTTTTTACTTTGCCCTTCAATGTAAATGGATTTATTAACATCCATCCAGATGCCTTGGGTGCCTTGCACTCTAAACCCAAGCGAATAGGGGCGGGGTAAGTTTGTATCGTGTTGCAGTAAAATCGTTTCGTCATTGGCGGTGCGAATCATGGTAGTGACTACATCGCCAAGTTTGAAATTTATTTTAGCGTTGGGATGATTTTTGCCCCCCGTTTTCACGATGTAATCATGCAACCCTCGTGACTTGGACGAATAAGAAACTAATTGTGTAAAGCGGTTGCCTCTGTTAATATCAATCATCATAGCCACCGGGCCAATGCCATGCGTGGGATAAAGCTCGCCATTGCGATTAATTGAGTGCTGGGTTCGCCATTGTGCTTCCGAAAAACCTTTTTCGCCAAATTCGGCCCCCACACCGGGATCTGTTTTGCCATCGTTGAATTTAACGCCACGGAGATCATGCTGATAGCCGCCTTGCAGGTGAACTATTTCTCCAAAAATATTTTGACGAACCATATTCAACACAGCCATCACATCGCGCCTATAACAAACATTTTCCAACATCATCAACGGCATGCCGGTTCTTTCTGAAGTGTGAACTAATTCCCAGCATTCCTCCACGGTCATGCCCACATTTACTTCGCACCCAACATATTTTTTTGCGTTCATTGAATCTAAACACATAATCGAATGCCATTCCCACGGGGTGGAGATGATAACGGCATCAATCTCTTTATTCTCTAATAGTTTTCGGTAAGCCCACGGGCCATCCAGAATCACAGTCGGTTTCGGCTTGTTCGCCTTACTTACCAATTGCAAACTCATATCCATCATCGATTGTTGAATATCACAGAGCGCTACCACTTCAACATCGTTCCGTTTCAGGGCGAGTTCCAAATGACTTTGGCCCCTGAATCCAACACCAATAAAGCCAAGTCTTACTTTTGAATCTTTGTCTTTCGCCAATAACATTCCTGATGGAAGAATAGAAAAGCCAAGTCCGGCCATAGCCGTAGCTTTGATAAAGTTTCTGCGGTTGGTAGGGGTATTCATAGAAGTTTGATTTAGAGTTCTTTCATTAATCGGTTATAAAGATCGATCATTGTTTTGATATCATGCTTGTGCACTTTTTCGTGCGGTGTGTGGGCGTGTTTTTCGGGAGCACCAACAAAACACCAATCAAAAGCAACCGCACTTCGTTGCAGTTCTCCGCCATCGCTCGAGCCTGCACCCTCTACCTCTAATTGATGATCAATGCTAAACTTTTGTGCAATGTGCTGGATTTTGTCTACAAAACTTTTTCGCGGCAGGTATCGGTCGCGCATGGAAATGGCAACCCCTTTTCCATGATCAACCCCATCCGACACCCAGGTGATATCTGAAATCAATGCCTGACGAACCTTCCACTTTTTATAAATATAATCCGCTAAGTATCCCACTGTGCCGCCCCCGTGTTCTTCCCAGCAGGTAAATACGATCAAACCATCTTTCAATTGCTCTGCTACTTTCAATGCGCAAAAGATACCTAAACGATTATCGAGGTAGGCGGACTGAATGTAGTCCTTCGTTTCAATAAAATTTATTTTATAGGTGAGGGTTGTTCCCCGATCAATGGCTCTACCGAATTTGTAGAAAGCATGATTCTCCTTGTCAAATTCCAATTCGCAATCAATAAGACCTTTCGAATCCTCGCCTACCAGCCGGGTTCCCACTTCGGCATCCGGACTTCCGATAGCAAGTAGCTGATTAAAGTAGCGTACCGTAAACCCCACCGAGTCCATGTGGGCGAAAATGGCTGTGCGTGGTTTCCCGAATTTTAAGATAAAACAATCCTGGAATTGCTCGCCTTCAATAATTTGGAATTTATGCTTCCAGGTTGATTTTTGAGCTTTTATATAGTTGATTAAAAAATCTTTGAGCGGTGCTTCTGAACCGGATGGCGCATGAACATGGCAAAGTTGTCGCAGCAGTTCTATGTCCGGAATCGTATCTTTTGATGATGTCACTTTTTTATTTTTTCCGCTCGTCATATTGACAACTTTATTTGTAAATTTTGGAGAGATACTGGTATGCAAAGTAAGAGAATGAAGTGAATAGAATTGTGCAACCCAGAATAATAATTCATGAAATGAGCATATGTCAATACCTGACCCTCGTTGAGGCAAGTCTTAAAATGCGAATTCCATGCCTGCGTGCCGAATGCACTACTGCATGCAGTCATGGGACCATTAAAAAATTAAAAAGCGATACATGAAAGTGATTAATCTTGGAGAGAGCGATTCGCTGGCTAAACAATTTTTAGCACAGATACGCAACAAAGAAATTCAGCAAGACCGGATGCGATTTCGAAGGAACCTGGAGCGCCTGGGAGAGATTATGGCCTATGAGGTTTCTAAAAATTTGAAATACACCTCTCAAACAATAGAAACTCCGCTAAAAAAGCTAACGGTTAATCAATTGCAGGCGCAACCTATTCTGGTTACGGTGTTGCGGGCAGGACTTCCTTATTTCAAAGGCTTTATAAATTATTTTGATGATTCGGATGCCGGGTTTATTGGCGCGTATCGAAAGGAAGGCGCAGAGATTGAAATAAATCTTGAGTATCTCGCAACTCCTGATTTAGAGGGACGCGATGTTGTTTTAATTGATCCCATGTTAGCCACCGGTAAATCGTTTGTCCGGTCCATTCAGGCATTGATGAAGTATGGCAACCCAGCCCACATTCATTTAGCAACCCTCATTGCATCCCCGGAAGGAATTGACTACGTGAAAGCAAATCTTAAAACACCCTTTACCCTTTGGACATTTTCGGTGGATGAGAAATTGGATAGCCGGTTTTACATTGTTCCCGGCCTTGGCGATGCAGGCGATTTAAGTTATGGTATGAAGAGTTAGATTCTAAAATTTTTTGAATGGATATGTGGGAAGAGATTTTAAAGGCGCTTACGGTGTATTTGTGGAGCATGGTAAAATTTATTTTCGGCCCCATTGGCGGAAAGGCTGCCGGCTTACATTTGGTAACCACCATGATTGTTACTTCCGCAGGTATGATGACGATGGTAGTTGCTTTCACCTATTTCGGAGAGTTTATCCGAAAGAAAATTCTGGATCGTTTCTTTAAGAAAGCAAACAAACCCCCCAAAGAGAATAATTTTCTGAAGAAGTATGGATTGGCAGGTGTGGCCCTGTTAACTCCTGTGATACTTACCCCCATTGGGGGAACGCTGATAGCGGTGGGGGTTAGCCCCAATCGTGAAAAAATTATTTTGTATATGTTGATTAGCGCGTGCGTGTGGTCGGTGCTGCTAACCAGCGCTGTTTATTTTGGTTACGATGCCATTATTCACTTTGTAAGAAAGGTTCAGCCGGTATAATCTTAACTCACATT
>JAEUUB010000046.1 GCA_016787745.1 Cyclobacteriaceae bacterium | reverse complement strand
TCCATTGAAAAGATTGACAATAACGCTGGTATCAGCTAATAATGAATCATTCATCTTTTCTGATTCGCTTTTGGTAAGTCAAACCATCCGTTCCAAAACTGACTTTGCCAAAGTATTTATCCAGGTCGATTGATTTTCTTTAAGGCCGTTTTAACCTTCTGCTTTGCTGTCTTTTTGGTTACCCGAACTATCATGGAGTAATGTTTATTACAATAAAGTTAGTGATAAATAACTTAAAAACCCCCTATAACTCCACCAGCACCTGACCCTTCTCCACGCTATCTCCCTTTTTCACTTTCACATTTTTAACAACCCCTTCACCCGGTGATTTTAAAATGTTTTCCATCTTCATGGCCTCGAGGATGAGGAGAGCATCCCCAGATTTAACAGTATCACCGGCTTTTATTTTCAGATCAATAATTAAACCCGGCATAGGCGCTTTGATGGAATTCACTTTGCTGCCGGCAGCATTATTCATTCCCATTTTTTCCAGCAGCAAATCGAATTTGTTCTTCAGATTAACCTGATAAAGGGTACCATTGATTTTAATTGTAAAACTTTTGGTTTCCGGATCGGTCTTAATGATTTCTGCCCGGTAGCTTTTATGCTTATAGAGAATATGGAAATAGCCATCCGCCAGTTGAACAAGATCCCACGATTGAGGTTCGCCATTTACCAACCAACCCGATTCATCGGAATCGATCTCAAATACTTTGTCGTTAACGGTAGCTTTGTTCATATAAAGTGTTCTATAGGTGGTTTTTGGAAAACCAGCAGCTCGTATTCCGGGAGTTGCATTGCAAAATAGATAAAGTCATCGTTACTTTGCCCCGTCATGATGGAAAATCGTGGCAGGGGTGCCAATAAAAACGGGCTGAGATTATACCCATAGAACCTGATGCCGGTAATGCGGACGAAGGGAGGCAGAGTAAACACGTAAGTAAGGTACATTCCCCGATGTGCCTGCGGGTTTAAACGAAAGTAAACATGTTAAAATGTATGTTGTCGGCAGCATGGGCGATGTTGCTATTGAATGTGGAGGCGCAGACTCTTCAGGGATATGTTAAGTCCGGGAAGACCAGCGAGCCGTTGGCCGGTGCATCCGTTGTACTGCCGGAGTCGGGTAAGATTTCGGTTACGGATGAAAACGGGTATTTTACTTTTAAAGTACCCCACACCGGTAAGTATGTTGGTGAAATCCGGTTTGTAGGATACCGACCTCTTACCGTTGAGCTCTTTACAGAAGCAAAGAACGAAATAACCTTTTTGCTGGAGGAAGAAATTGTTATGACCGACCAGGTAATTGTTACCGCCACACGGGTGGGTGAAAAGGGGCCGACCACGTATAGCACAATTAATAAGGTTGCACTCCAAAAGCAAAACTTTGGTCAGGATCTTCCCTTTATGCTTAACTGGACACCCTCGCTGGTTACCACTTCCGATGCCGGTGCAGGCGTTGGTTATACCGGGTTGCGCATCCGCGGAAGCGATGCTACCCGGATTAATGTTACCATCAATGGAATTCCTGTGAACGACAGCGAAAGTCAGGGCGTGTTTTGGGTAAATACGCCCGACCTTGCCTCGTCCACGCAAAGTGTACAAGTACAACGCGGTGTAGGTACTTCAACAAATGGGGCAGGAGCGTTTGGTGCCAGTGTTAATCTTCAAACCAATACACGGAACGACCAGGCGTATGCCGATCTGATTAATTCTTTTGGATCATTTAACACCTTGCGAAATACAGTTGCATTTGGCACAGGGTTGCTTGCCAATAAATTCATTTTCGATGGGCGTGTTTCGCAAATTAAATCAGACGGATATATTGACCGGGCCAGTTCGGATTTAAAATCATACTATTTGGCCGGTGGCTA
>JAEUUB010000034.1 GCA_016787745.1 Cyclobacteriaceae bacterium | reverse complement strand
AGAGGTTCGTCTAGGCCTTCAATATGATCGGTTACATAGTGGGCTTTTAGAAATTTATTCTCGCTTTTGATTTGAGCGCCCCGACCTTTAAAGTACTCTGCATCCATGCAACAAGAATACTAAAATATTTAGTATTTAATTGATTGGAGCCCGAAATAAATGTTTTTAATTTTTTTAAAGTCTGGTTTTTGAAAGCGTTGGTTTATAAACAGACCCCTGTTGTAGAGCTTCAGGACTCTTTATCGGATATGGCCGGCATAAGGTTATTAATGAAGTGCGAGTACTTGAATCACCGGTTTATTTCAGGAAATAAATGGTGGAAACTGAAGTATAATCTTGAGGAGGCATCCAGACTTGGTTGCAAAAAGCTGTTAACGTTTGGCGGAGCCTATTCAAATCATATTTATGCTACCGCGGCTGCTGCACATGAGTTGGAATTTGAATCTATTGGAATTATTCGCGGTGAAGAAAACTTACCACTAAACCCAACCCTTGCATTTGCCAGAGCAAAGGGGATGGATCTGCACTATATAAGCCGCGAAGAATATCGAAGAAAAACGGAGCCGGATTTTCTGAAAGGATTAAAAGAGTTGTTTGGTGATTTTTATCTGATACCGGAAGGAGGAACAAACACCTTGGCCGTAAGAGGAGTCGCAGAGTTTGCCAATTTGCTTTTGCACGAAGCCGCCTTTGATTATCTGTGTCTTCCAGTAGGAACGGGCGGAACGATAGCGGGAATGATTTCAGGATTAGATCGTGGAAAAAAAATTGTCGGATTTCCCGTATTGAAGGGGGCCTCCTTTTTGGAAGATGAAATCCGGGTGTACACAGAAAATGAAAATGGGCAGCTTATGTATGAATACCATTTTGGCGGCTATGCCAAATCAAACGAACGGCTGAAAGCTTTTATAAAGGAATTTGAAAGGAGTAATAATATTCCACTTGATCCGATCTACACTGCAAAAATGATGTTCGGTGTTTTTGATTTGATAAAGCAGGGATTTTTTAAAAGAGGATCCGTTGTGCTGGTGTTACATACGGGTGGGTTGCAAGGCAACCATCCTACTGAAACAAATCTTTAAATACCTCCTGAAGTTTTCCGAATGACTTCACGGCAATTTTCGTTTTGGTTAAGTCTAACGATTTCTTGCTGTACTTGGAAATATAGATTTTTTCAAAGCCTAGCTTTTCTGCTTCTGAAATTCGTTGATCAATCCGATTTACAGCCCGAAGTTCGCCTCCCAACCCAACTTCTGCAGCAAAGCAGATTTTGTCGCTTACTGAAATTTCTTCCATTGATGAAATTAAAGAAATGCAAAGCGCCAGGTCAATAGCCGGATCTTCCACGTAAATACCGCCTGCCATATTTACAAACACGTCTTGTGTGCCCATGCGAAAGCCGCAGCGTTTTTCTAAAACGGCCAAAAGCATGTTCAGGCGCTTTTGATCAAATCCTGTAGGAGTTCGTTGTGGCGTTCCATACGATGCCGGACTTACCAAAGATTGTATCTCAATTAATAAGGGGCGATTGCCTTCTATGGTTGCTCCAATGGTTGCCCCACTTAAGTGGCCGTCTTTTTGTGAGATTAGGATTTCGGAAGGATTGGACACTTCGCGCAAGCCATTGCCAAGCATTTCGTAAATCCCGATTTCTGATGTGGAGCCAAAACGATTTTTTGTGGTTCGTAAGATGCGATAGGCCAGATGACGATCGCCCTCAAATTGCAATACCGTATCAACCATATGCTCCAGCACTTTAGGTCCGGCCAACAGGCCGTCTTTTGTTATGTGGCCTACCAGAAATACAGGAGTGTTGGTTTCCTTAGCAAACTTCATGAGTTCACCCGCAGTCTGCCGCACCTGTCCAATACTGCCTGCAGTAGAGTCGAGCATATGCGAGTGTAAGGTCTGAATAGAATCGATAATTACAAGATTGGGTTGAACTGTTTCAATAGCCTGAAAAATATTCTTGGTGATGGTTTCGGCCAGCATAAAAAAGTTTTCAAAACTTCCGGCTGGTTTTGCAGACAGGCGCCCGGCCCGCATTTTTATTTGCTGCTCACTTTCTTCCCCCGACACATAAAGAATTTTTGCTTTTTGTAGAGACAAGCCCAATTGAAGCATCAAGGTAGACTTACCAATACCCGGTTCACCCCCGATCAGGATCAACGACCCCGGAACAATGCCTCCCCCCAATACCCGATTCAATTCCTGATCGGGAGTGGTTATTCGAATTTCTCCTGTTGACACAATTTCATTCAAAGTCTTTGGTTTGCTTACCCGGCTTTTTGAATCCTGACGCCAATCGTTTCGATCGGTTTCATTTTTTGAAACTACTTCTTCCACGAAACTATTCCACGATTCGCAGGAAGGACACTTCCCGATCCACTTCGGAGATTCATACCCGCAGCTTTGACAGAAGAAAAGAGATTTGGATTTGGCCACAGGTTTTAAGTTAAGGCAAAAGTAAATGAAATCTTACATGGCTCATTAAAGTTACCCACCAAATAATATCTTTAGTTTACCAATACCAAACCCCCATGAAATTCTGTATAAAAGTAGTTCTCATTTGCCTTTTCCCATTCTGTTTATCCGCTCAAAAACCGCCTACTAAATTTGGAGAGGTTTCTTTGGAAAATCTTAAAATGACTCACTATGCAAATGACTCATCTGCGGCAGCGGTTGTCTTAGTTGATTATGGAGAAACCGCAATAGAGTACAATCAATCGACAGGTTTTGAATTACATTTTGAGAGACTTACGCGCATTAAAATTCTTTCGAAAGAAGGATTGGAGTGGGCTAATTTCAGTATTCCACTTTATCATGAAGGCAGCAATAATGAGAAAATTACCACCCTGAAGGCCGTAACGTATAATCTGGAGAATGGGAAAATAGTAGAAACAAAACTTAAAAACGATGGAGTTTTTACCGAAAAGATTGACGGGAATATGGATTATTCAAAAGTTACTTTACCAAACGTAAAAGAGGGCTCAGTCGTAGAAATTGCCTATAAAGTAACTTCTGACTTTTTATTCAATTTTCAGGATTGGGAATTTCAGAGAACCATACCCGTTGTATGGAGTGAATATCGGGCCAGGATACCGGAGTATTTCAGTTATGATAAATACATGCAGGGATATATTGCGTTAGCCGTGAACGAACAATCAAAATCGGATGGATCTATTAGCATAACCTCACGGGAACGGTCCAATAATGCAGCGGGGGCAACCCAAACAACATTTAGTCAAGATCGGATCCAGTTCCAGGAAACCAGGTTTCGCTGGGCTGCTAAAGACGTTCCTGCATTCAAGCCCGAACCCTATATTACCTCCTTTAGAGATTATATTTCAAAAATCAATTTTGAATTAGCTTATACATCCTTCCCGAATCAACCCATTAAAACCTACATGGGTAGTTGGGAAGACATTAACAAGCAATATGCAGAAAGCCCTGATTTTGGATTGGAGGTAAGTGGCAATGGTTTCCTTAAGAAAATTGTGGACGAAATTACCACGGGTGCAAATACTCCTGAGGACAAACTTCAGGCTATTGGGAATTATTTGAAGCAAAATATTTCGTGGGATGAAAATAATCGAAGATTTACAACGAAACCCTTAAAAAAGGTATTGGATGATAAAAAAGGAAACTCAGCAGAACTAAACCTATTGTTTGCCTCCATGCTTGATAAGGCCAACATAAAATCCAGACCTGTTTTACTTAGTACACGCGATCATGGCACGGTGCGGGAAAGCATTGCAGTTTCATCACAGTTTAATTATGTTATTTGTGCAGCTTACCTTTCAGATAAAATCTATTTAGTAGACGTAACAGAAAAACTTTTACCTATTGGCATGTTGCCCGAACGTTGTCTGAACGGAAACGGACTGGCAATTTCAAAGGAGGGATTTCAATGGGTGAATTTGCAAGCAACAAATAAATCTAGAACAGTAATGAACGTTGATGTATCCTTGAATGCATCTGGAGAATTGAAGGGCAAAATCACAATTGAGCGTGGAGGATATGATGGCCTGGCTAGCCGAAAGCAGTATCTGCGGGAAGATCAAAAAGACTATGTGAAAAATTTTATAGGCGGTAATTCCTGGGAAATAACTCAACAAGAGATAACAAACGTTAAGGACATTCACTTGCCTATGAAAGAAACATATGAGGTAAGCATGAGTGATCAGATTACTGTGGCCGGAGATCTTATATATTTAAATCCACTATTAGTAGAACGCCTTGAGGAGAACCCATTTAAACTGGAGAACAGAGAATATCCGGTTAATTATTCAAGTCCGTTTGAACGGACCTACATGTGTAAAATTTTAATTCCCGAAGGATACGTGGTTGACGAACTTCCAAAATCGAAAGCCATGGCTATGGCAGGTAATGCAGGTAAGTATATGTATAGCGTAACCCAGGCGGGAAGTACCTTGAGCATAGTAAGCAACTTCACAATAAATAAGAGTATTTTCTCCCAAGCGGAATACCCCAATCTCAGAGAGTTTTACAGTCAGGTAGTAGCCAAACAGACCGAGCAGGTGGTGTTAAAAAAGAAATAGCAGTTGATTAAATGAAGAACGGTTTTGTGCTATTACTCATTCTGGTTTCATTATTTGGAAACGCCCAAAAAAACCCAATTAAGTTTGGGTTGGTTACAATGGAAGAATTGACTATGAAAGTTTATGAAAAGGATTCATCTGCGAGCGCAGTTGTTTTATACGATTATGGTGAATTTAATAAGGGCGAATACACGCATCATACAAAAATCAAGATATTCAATAGTGCTGGATACGGTTGGGGGGATATTTTGACTCCCATTTACCATTTTGGTAATCCAGGCACAAGACTTGAATTTATTGAAGCCATGACCTATAATTTAGAAGAAGGGAAAATAGTTCAAACCAAGCCCGACAAGCAGTTTACATTTAAAGAGAAGTTTAATGATAATATAGATTTGTTGCGATTTGCTATGCCTAAAATTAAAGAGGGTTCTGTTATAGAATATCGATACAGAATAAATTCGAGCGGCATACCAGATTGGCAGTTCCAACGGTTTATCCCAACCATTTATAGTGAATTCAAATTTTATCAAATCGATTTCCTTTCTTTTCAAAAATTTGTACAAGGATATCATCCATTGGCGGATTTTGAAGATAACGGAGCCTATTGGAAATGGGTTATGAAAGACGTTCCGGCTTTTCAATCTGAGCCATTTTCTGGCTCGTCAAATAATTACCTGGCAAAAGTAAAAATAGATATTGCGGCAGCCTCTCAGATGCCCAGGATGAACTATGGGTGGACCCTCAACTATACTGATTTACGCCTGCTTAGCGATTGGGATGATTTGAAAAAGAACTATGAGGGTGTTTTTTTGTTTAAGGGATCACTAACTGAAATTGGGTTTTTAAAAAAGGCCGTGGATGAGTTGAATCTAGAGAACCTCTCCACAGATCAAAAAATTGAAAGAATTTATTCTTATGTGGTTAAAAACATGAAATGGGGCGGTTTGAATACAACCGCCAGAAGTACATCAATTAAAACAGCCTTTGAAAAAAAGCAAGGCACATCAGGCGACATAAACTATATTTTATGGGGAATGCTAAACCACGCAGGCGTACCTGTAATACCGTCATTAATAAGCACTGCCGATAATGGTTTGATTAGGCAAGAAGTTCCTAATCAAAGACAATTCAATAGATTAATTCTAAAGGTTTATTACAAGGGAGAAAGTGTTTTTCTTGATGCCACAAATAAGTATTTGGGCATTTCTTACTTACCTGAGGAGGCTGTTTCCGGTTTGGCATACGTTATGGATAATCCAAAATTTAGTTGGTTTGATTTGCGCGATAAGTATAAAGCAAAAAATATTGTTACTTCTAAACTGGAAATAAATAACCACGGAGATCTTGAGGGCGAAGTGGTAGTAACCAAAACGGGTTACTTTGCCTCAAAAGATAGAGAAAGATTGGATAAAGGTGAGGAGAAAAAATATATTGAGCGATTTAGTGTTAATCAAAATGTGGAAGTTTTGAAGGCTGAATTTGAGAATATCGAAAATGTCAATGCACCACTTCTTGAGAAATATCAAATTAAAAAAGCAGGGTATGCGCAAAAGGATGAGGCAACCTTAATTTTTAATCCATTGCTTTTTCCAGGGCTTACGAGTAACCCGTTTGTATCTAAAACTCGCGTTTATCCGATTGACTTTGGATTTGCGAATGAAGTTTCCTATACGGCTACTATCCTGCTGCCAGTTGGTTATCAGATTGACGAGCTACCAGCACCAAAAATGATTTTACTTCCCGAAAAGGCTGGTAAATTTACTTTTAATGCAGTACACCAAAATGGCGAACTCCGCATTGTTTATCAGGTTGTGTTTAATAAAAGTTTTTTCTCGCCCGAGGAGTATGGCATCATTCGTGAATTCTACAATATACTCGTTGCAAAGCATCTTGAGCCTGTGGTTTTAAAAAGAAAATAACACATAGAGATTTATGAGAGCATTTTTGATACTGTATTTTTGCTGGCTTAGCACGCATGCAAACTCAGCGGACTTTAAATATCCTGTAAGTTCCATACCCGCAGCCTTACGAGAAGAAGCCGATGTAGTGGTAAGAAATGCAAATACGAAGTTTGAAATACTAACGCGAAGCAAAGCCACTCTAACAGTACATGAGGTCTATACGATCTTTAATGAACGAGGAAAGCGGTATGCCAGTGAAGTGGTTGGGTATGACAAACTAGTAAAAGTTAACTATTTGAAAGCAAGTGTTTATGATGCACAGGGGAATGTTCTTAAGAAGTTGAAGAATTCTGAAATATATGATCAAAGTGCCTACGATGGATTTAGCCTATACAGTGATAATCGGTTGAAGGCTGTTGAAATGTCGTACGGCATCTATCCCTACACTGTTGAATTTGAATACGAATTGGAGTATAAATATTTATTTCAGATACCCACCTTTACTGTGTTAGCTGCAGAGAAAGTAGCTGTGGAGAAGTCGTCCTATATGTTGCGCTTTCCACTTGATTTGGCCCCGCGGTACAAGTCATTAAATATAGAACAAACACCAACAGTAAACGATTCCAACGGCAGTAGGACGGTGACATGGAATTTTGAAAACATAAAACCATTAACATTCGAACCTTATGGCCCTTTTAAAAACCAATTGATTCAGCACGTAGTGGCGGCCCCTTCACAGTTTTCGTACGAAGGATATGAAGGTATGATGAATTCGTGGGATCAGTTTGGTAAATGGATAAGTACACTCAATAAAGGACGAGACGTATTACCCGAAGAGACTCGTCAAAAAATTAGGGAATTAACCGCTTCCTTAAACACACAGGAAGAAAAAGTTAAAGCAGTGTATCAGTATCTTCAAAATAAAACCCGATATGTGAGCATTCAACTAGGTATTGGGGGCTTTCAACCATTTGAGGCAGCCGTGGTTGACAAAACCGGTTATGGCGACTGCAAGGCGCTCTCGAATTATACAATTGCCTTGTTGGAGGTGGCCGGTGTAAAATCAAATTATACACTGATTGATGCGGGAGAAAATGAGCCCGGTATGATTACCGATTTCCCAAGCTCTCAGTTTAATCATGTGATTGTGGCTGTTCCCTCCCTGCGTGATACTCTGTGGTTGGAATGCACGAGCCAGGTAAATCCTTTCGGATATTTAGGAAGATTTACTGGTGATCGAAAGGCCTTAATGATAACAGAGGATGGGGCAAAAGTAATAAAGACTCCAGGGTACTCTGCAGAACAAAATACCCAGATACGGGTAGCCACGGTTATAGTCGATAAACAAGGAAATGCAACGGCAAAAGTAAAAACTGTTTATGCCGGGCTTCAATATGAAAACGACCACCTTAATTCTGTATTGAATGATAAATCCGAGAATCAGCGAAAGTGGATTCAAAATAACACACAAATTCCAGCTTTTGACATCAGCTCATTTTCTATGGAAAACAAAAAGGATAAGGTGCCATCGGGTTCGGTAGAGGCAAGTCTGGTCTTAAACCGGTTTGCCACGGTAAGTGGTAAAAGAATTTTTGTAGTACCTAATTTAATGAATCGATCCAATTTTGTTCCTGAGAAAGTTGAGGAGCGGAAAACAAACATTATCCGTAGAATGGCTTATACCGACATTGATACGATTCGATATTCCTTGCCAGAAGACATATATCCTGAATTTTTGCCATCCCCCGTTACTCTTAAATCAGTATTTGGCGAATACGAGTCGAGTTTTGAAATTGATCAGGGAAGGTTGGTATACGTTCGAAGAGTAAAAATGAATAAAGGAGAATACCCTCCTGAAACCTATAATCAGTTAATTGATTTTTATAAGAGTATAAATAAAGCCGACCATATTAAAATGGTATTCATAAGTAAAACCTGATTACTTAATAGGGGCATCGGTTTCCTTGGCCATCACATAAAACACAAGCCGGTCGGCCATCCAGGGCCACCACTTGTTAAGCCATATGGCCAATCGCCCCTGGTTGGTAAGGATTAAAGTACGCTTCCGTTTTACAATGGCTTTGTAAATATGAAGTGCACATTCTTCAGCCGACATCATCTTTTCTTCGATTCGGGGAGATTCTCCCTGCGCCTGACCATCTTTGTTTAATGCGCGCCTTCGAATGTTGGAGGAGGTAAAGCCCGGACAAGCTGTGAGTACGTGCACACCTGTTTTTAATAACTCAATCCGTAGTACTTCTAAAAACCCGTTGAGTGCAAATTTAGAAGATGAGTAACCGGTTCGGCCGGGAAGTCCGATAAAACCATTGATAGAAGAAATACCAACTACCGAGCCTTTGTTTTTAGTGATTTCAGGTAAGCAATATTTTGTTGCGTACAAAACTCCAAAAAAATTGATGTCCATCACTTTTCGTACCACATCCAAGTCAACTTCAGAAAACAAAGCCCGCATCGAAATTCCTGCATTGTTGATGAGTATGTCGATGGAGCCAAACAGGCGTATCGCTTCCTCAGCCATTGCCTTGTTGTCTTCTTCCTGGCTCACATCCGCCTGAAAGCCGTGTACAACTAAATTTCGTTTGTTAAACTCAACAACCACTTTATCCAACTCCTGCTGGTTGCGTCCGGTAATTAAAACCCGGGACCCTTTTATAGCAAACAATTCGGCCAAAGCTTTACCAATGCCTGACGATCCACCTGTAATAATTACAACCTTGTCCTTCATATGTACGTGTTGCAAAAGTAATCAAAACATTGTTTTATTTTTGTTCGTATGTTTTTGCTTAGGTTACTCTCGCGACTACCTTTTTCGGTTCTCTATGTAGTTTCAGATGTTCTCTTTGTTGTTAGTTTCTATGTGCTGGGCTATCGAAAAAGTGTAGTTCAGAAGAACCTCAAAAATTCTTTTCCGGATAAATCAAGAAAAGAACTGAAGCAGATTGAAAAAGAGTTTTATGCCAACTTGTGTGACTATGCCGTAGAGACTATAAAACTGCTTACGATTTCGGGGGAAGAGTTGAAAAAAAGAATGGTTTACAAAAACCCTGAAATTGTTAATCAGTTTTCAGAGAAAAATCAATCGATCTTATTGCTAACCTCCCATCAGTTTAACTGGGAGTGGCTGCTTACATCGGGTTGTTTGTATTTACCTCTGGGGGTAGACTTTGTTTACCAACGTCAAAGCAGCGAAACATTTAATGAATTTTCGTTAATGGGGCGAACCCGGTTTGGCGCTTATCCGGTTGAACGTTCGAAAGTAGCCCGTGAGGCAGTTAAGAGAAAAAATATTCTTCGGGGAATTGCGATTATGGCCGATCAGTTTCCCGGCCACCATAATCACAAAAAGTACTGGACAAATTTTCTCAATCAACGCACAGCTTTTTACCTGGGCTTAGGGCAACTTGCTTCGTTAACTCAATACCCGGCTGTCTTTTATGGAGTGAAAAAGATTAAACGCGGCTATTATGAGGCTGAGGGCTTTGTAGTATCTCGCCCCCCTTATGAAAAAGAGAGCCAACAAATTGTTGAAGATTACATAACGGCAACAGAACAAATCATTAGAAATCAACCAGCGGGCTGGCTGTGGTCGCACAACCGGTGGAAGGCAAGAGAGGGCGTTGATTAGTTTAACAACATTTCAATGTCCTCGCGCGAAAGCGATTTTATCGCACTCTCCTCGCTTTGAACCAGATTTTCAGAAAGTTTGAGCTTATGCTTTTGCAAGAGAAGTATTTTCTCTTCTACGGTGTTGCGCGTTATAAATTTGTAACTGAATACTTTTTTCTTTTGACCAATGCGATGAGCCCGATCGGTGGCTTGGGCTTCCACCGCAGGATTCCACCAAGGATCCATAATAAACACATAGTCAGCCTCGGTAAGATTTAAACCTAATCCACCGGCCTTTATCGAAATCAGGAATACTTTTAGATTTTCATCTTTATTAAATTTTTCAACCTGCTCTTTGCGGTCGTTGCTGGAACCATCCAGATAGGCGAATGGAATTTTACGACTCTTCAGCAAATCCTTTATAATATCAAGGTGCTTAACAAATTGGCTAAAAACCAAAACCTTGTGACCTTCCAGAAAGGCGTTTTCTAACATGTGCGAAACGTCTTCCAGTTTTCCGGAGTCGCCATCATATCGGGGGTCAATCATTTTAGGATGGTTAGAGAGCTGACGCAATTTTGTCAGTCCTTCCAAAATCATCATGCGGGTGTTGTTGATACCCTCTTTATCTATTTGATCAAGAATTTTGTGACGGTAAAAAGACTTCGCCTCCTCGTATTTCTTTTCTTGTTCCACCGTCATATTGGTGTAGTAGATGTTCTCTACCTTTTCGGGAAGATCCGTGGCCACCTGCGACTTAAGCCTCCGCAGCATAAACGGCTTTATAATGGCATTCAGCTTTTTGGTTTTTGCCTCATCGTTCTTTTTTTCGATAGGAATCAAAAACTCATTTTTAAAAAAGGTTTGACCGCCCAATAGCCCGGGATTGATAAACGTCATCTGCGACCAAAGATCCAACGTGGTGTTTTCGAGCGGTGTACCCGTAAGGGTAAGTTTGTAGCGAGACTTCAATTCTATTACCGCTTTGGCAATGTTGCTGGTTGGATTTTTGATTACCTGCGATTCGTCCAGGATGATATAATTGAAATAGAATTTTTCAAATAGTTCAACATCTAATCTTGTTATTCCATACGAGGTTAAAACAACATCATATTTGCTGAACCGGCTAATGTCTTTGTTGCGTAAAGTACCGGTATAGGTTAATACTTTTAATTCTGGTGTAAACTTAGCCGCCTCCATTTCCCAATTATAAATCAGCGATGTTGGCATAATCAACAAAGAAGTGCCGGCTTTTCCTTTTTCCTTTTCTGCTTGCAGCAGCGCCAGGGTTTGCACGGTTTTTCCTAAACCCATATCATCGGCCAGGCATCCTCCTAAATGAAATTCGTTTAAAAACCGAAGCCAATTGTAGCCTGCCTTTTGATAGGGACGAAGAGTGCCTTCAAACTTTTCCGGAAGAGGATAATCCTTAATGCCGCTGAATGATTGGAGATTGCGGAGCCGCTCGCTCATGTGAACCTTGGCCAGGTTGCCTTCCTCCAATTCGCGCAGTAGGTTGATGTGATGTTTTTTCAAAACGGGTTTCTCATGATCGCCCTGGGTTTCACTCATTGCGAACAGATCGCCAAATTTTTGTAGCCACGCTTCGGGAATAATGGCGATCTCGCCATTGGGAAGTTTAAATTCAACCTTCTTTTTCAGAATAAGCTTGCGCAATTCTTTAAACGAGATTTCATATTCACCAAAGCGAATCTTTGCGTGGATATCGAACCAATCAATGTTTTCTTTAACCTCGAGTTCAATCACCGCCTTGCCTACAAAGTATTTCTTGTTGCGATTTTCGGGCTGGCTTACTTCAAAGCCAAGGTTAAGAAGATTGACCCGGTTTTCGTTTAGCCAGGAAAACGCATGCGCTTTCTCAACCGCTACCCGAAATCCCCGTAAAGGCAATCCAAGCTTTATAAGAGTTTGAGCATACTTTTTCTCGCCTTCGGTATTTCTTTTCACCCGATGAAATACATAGTCATTGTCTTTTTTCTCAACCGTTACACTTACGGGACCAAAAGCGTCTCCGCGAAAGCGATGCTTGCCATATTTAAAAGATAAGTCGAAAACGATTTTTCCAGCTTCATCGCTATTGCTTCCTTCGCCAGTTGTTGCATCAAATAGCGAGGGTACTTCTTTTGAGTTAGCGGGAGGCAACTCAGAAATAGTAAGCATAGGATGAGGATCGTACTCGTTTTTGTTGATTTCAAATCCATTTGCTTCAATATCATCAAACGAAGCAATTAAAGGCGCAACGAATCGGTTATAATAGGTTTCTTCTAAGTTTTTTGGGATGACCACATGCTTCTTACTTAAAAAAGGAAGCAATTTTTTTCCATCCACCGTTTTTTCAAAGCCATACAATTTTCCATTCATAACCATCCAGGCGGGATGCTTGCAAACCAGGTAGGCGCTTGGGTTGGGAATATCCAGGCGTTTGCCATCGTAGGTTATGGTGGGGAAATAATTGGTGTTTTCATCGCTTCTGCGAAAATGGAACTGGATGCTGGCACGTTTCTCCTGCACCTCAACCTGTCGCCAGGTTGGTTCTCCATCGTTGCCCATTTCGAACAACATCTTTCCTTTCAACTTTTCAAGAACGGCTGCCCTTCTCTTCTCCATAAACACCTCAATCTGTTCTTGAAGGAGTACATCGCCTTTCTCTTTTTTGAACACCTTGCTGAAGAATTCATCGGGCTTCATAATTTTTTTAGAGAAATGCCTCAGCACGGCATCCTGCCCCATGCCATCCATCATTTCAATTAGTTCAAAATCCCGGTCATCCAGTCCTTTAGAAAACTCCCGCGCATTCTTGTGCGAAATATTTTGATGCTGATAAGTTAGTTTTCCCTTTTCATCGAGGTGGACGATAAAGGATTCGAAAATATAGCCCAGGTACTCGTGCTGGTACAGCGAGTATATGATTTTAAAAGGTTGGGCTGCCGAAACTTTCATACCTGTGTTGACTTTCTGCTACCCAGCATCATGCTCAAAGAGTCGTAAAGGACGATTTTAGGCAATCTACAGAGTTAGCAGAATTGCAAATTAATGAAATCAGGTCAATATTTTCTTAGAAATTAAGCCCAAAACATGCTTGTTCATTACATTCTATAGAGATTGGATGGAATAGGAGCGGCCTGCCAACCGGGCCGGATAGAACGATACCAGTACAGTTATGCTTACGATAACAACAGAAGTGAGTAAGAAATCAATCATTTTGATTTTGACGGGATAACTGGAAACAATGGCATTTTCCATACCCATTCCGATTAGACCGAAGGTGTCCTGTAGCCAACAGATGCCACCCCCCAGCAGTAACCCCACGGAGGCTCCAACAAAAGCAATCAAGGTGCCTTCATTAAGAAAAATATTTCGAATCAGATTGGTATTGCCCCCCATGGCAAAGAGAATAGAAATGTCTTTTTTCTTGTCCAAGGCAAGCATCATGAGAGAAAAGAAGATGTTGATAGACGCAACGAGTATGAGCAGCGTTAAGGCAACAAAGGTGAAAAGCTTCTCTAACTTAAGTAACCGATATAAATCTTTGTGCTGTTCTTCGTTCGTTAGAACCGTGAAATTCTCCCCCACGACATCCGTAATTTTTCGTTGAACACTTTTTAGATCGGCATTAGCCATGGTTTGTATTTCCAGGGAGGTTCGTTTGGCTCCATAGTTTAATAAGTCCTCGGCAAATTGAAGGGGAACGAAAATGTAATTTTCATCGTAATTTTTTTCAATCGAAAAGACACCGCCTGGTTCAAGCGCTTTGCGGGTATATAACTCCGATGGATTCATCGAGGCTTTCATGTTTTTTATATAGAATACCTGAAGCGGGTGAAGATTCTCACTTACTGAAACAGAGAGTGCATATTGAACTCCTCTGCCGATGATGGCATAATTTACTCCGAGTTCGCTTAATACCAGTCTGCCATCAGACAGATGATTATCCAAACGATGCTGATCAAGAAAATTTTCGCTAACCCCCTTCATAGTAACCACCATGTCAGCATCGCGGTAACGCACATATACATAATCTTCAATAACCTCGGTTACAACGCCTACACCTTCAATCCCACGAAGGTTGTCAACAAATTCGGGCGTAACCTCAAAAGACTTGCCTTTCTTTAATTCGATTTTAATTTCCGGATCGAAAGAGGAATATAACGAGCGAAGCAGGTCTTCCAGACCGTTGAAAACGGAAAGAACAATGATTAAGGCAGCCGTTGAAAAGGCAATACCAATCATAGAAAGCAAAGAAATAATATTGATGAAGTTTTTCTTTCGTTTAGAAAAAAAATATCGCCTGGCTATGAAAAGGGAGAGATTCAATGGGTTGGTGACAAGGGTTGCGGTCTTTATTCGTCAGTAGGCTCTTTGGGAATATTCAGATTCTTAATCAAATCTTCTATGCGCTGCGCGTTTTCCTCTACTTCGTCAATGAAAAATACCAGAGCCGGTATGATTCGCGCCTGATTGCGGATACGGTCTCCCAACGCTTTTCTTATTTCACTTTTGTGCGATTCAATATTGGATAAAACAGCTTGTTTGTCTTTAGCCAGAGTCATGCTTAAATACACTTTAGCAATGCTTAAGTCGGGACTCATGCGCACATCGGCAATGGTAATAAAAGCATTCCCAAGTATTCCATGCTTATTTTTCAAGAAAATGTCACTTAGTTCTTTTAAGATTAACTTGCTATACTTTTGTTGTCTTACGGTTCCGCTCATGATGTAAAGATACTAAGATGCGATCACTCCTTTGCAAAGACAGGGACTGTCAACTTTTTTATTTTATTTGCGCAACAATTTAACTGCCGTGCTTCGTTTTTTTCGAATCAATGATCCTTACCG
>JAEUUB010000017.1 GCA_016787745.1 Cyclobacteriaceae bacterium | reverse complement strand
TATCAGAAATCCAAGTGGTTGATGCGCACCTGGCTGATATTTGAAGTCTGCCTTTTTGTGGTTCTTATTTATGATAACCTTCAGATTGTAATCCCTGAACCTTTAACCACAATCATCCTGGTGATTATTGGTTTACTCGTTTTTGTTTTGTCAGCGAATATGCGCTGGGTGGCCTACTTAAATTTCAAGCAAAAGTGGACTTGCCTTTTACTTTTGCTGCTATCCTTCTTTTATCTGGGATATTTTATTTACACCGTTAGTAAATTAACCGAGTCTATCAATGCTCAGTCTCCCTCTTTTCTAGATTTCAATAGTCACATTTTCAATTTGTGTTTGTTGAGTTTTGTCATGGTGTATAGTATTTTTTCATTTCTGGTAATTCTGTTTAACCTGCCGACCTCCTCAGTATTTGAGCAAAAGCTTGAAGAAGTGGTAAACTTTCAGCGGATCAGTCAATCGATACAAACTGAACAGAATGAAGAAAGCGTATACAATATCTTACTTGAAAGTTCGGTCAGCTCCGTTTTTGCCGATGCTGCCTGGCTGGAAATACAAAGTGCCAATGATGGACACAAACTTTTTACTTTTAAAATAACCGAAAGTGAATCGAAAGACATTCGCGATTACTTAAAAAGTCACAACATCAAAGGAGCACTTGACCAAAGCAGTGATCGCACTAAAAATCTCTCGCGACATCTTGCCTCTGTAAAAGGCTCCCGCTTTCGGTCGTTAGTAGCTTTTCCGATTACTGTGAAAGGCGAAACAATTGGCACCCTTGCTCTCTTAAAGGAGTTGCCCGAAGGATTTAATAAAGAGATGACCCGCATCGTGTCGACTTTCGCCAATCAAGCCGGTATTTCGATTGAGAATTTTCGGTTGATGGAAGAGGCCTTTCAGACGGAACGATACAAGGAAGAGTTAAAGATCGCCAAGACAGTTCAGAAAAGTTTACTCCCGACATCACTTGAAAGTGATCCGGACTTTGAAATTTCCGCATTTGCTGAATCGGCCGATGAGGTAGGAGGCGATTATTATGATACGCTTCGAATCAATGATCACCAGGTAGCCTTAATAATTGCCGATGTATCCGGAAAGGGAACGACTGCAGCTTTTCATATGTCGCAAATGAAAGGAATTTTTCACAGCCTGGCTCAGCAGGAACTCGATCCCAAGGAATTCATGGATCGGGCTAACCGGGCGCTCATGTTTTGTCTTGAAAGAGGCTCCTTTATTTCGGCAACGTATTTTGTTGTGGATAGCAGAACGAAAATCATCCGGTATTCGCGGGCCGGCCACTGCCCCGTATTATACTTTAGGGCCAGTGAGGGTACAACCGGATATCTTAAAGACAGAGGAACCGCCTTGGGGATGGTTCGTAGCAAAGATTATTGCAAGCTGGTAGAGACGAACGAGATAAAATACGCACCGGGAGATATTATGGTGCTATACACCGATGGAATTACGGAGGCTAAAAATCATCGCAACGAGGAGTTTGATTACACCC
>JAEUUB010000011.1 GCA_016787745.1 Cyclobacteriaceae bacterium | reverse complement strand
ACAAGCCGGGCTGGGGTTTTGATTAGCTATAAAAAGAAATAGGTTTCGCGCTATAAAAATCTTTCCAGATTCTTTTTAAAATAGGCGGTGCTGTCGGTAATACTCTGCATGGAGTTCTTTTCATAATTTCCACCTTGTTCAAGATAGTAATACTGCAATCCGGCCTTGGCCGCCAACGGAAGGATCTTTGTGTAATCAATAGAACCATTACCCAGTTCGGTATAATCCCGACTTACCTTATCCATATCTTTAATGTGCCACATCACAAAACGGCCTGGTTGTTTATTAAATAGTTCGGCTGGCGATAGTTTGGAAGAATGCATAGTCCAGTAAAGGTCAATTTGCAGTTTTACCAAGGCCGGATCTGTTTCGCGCATAATGATGTCATACCCATTTTCACCATTATGGTCAATGAACTCAAAATCGTGGTTGTGATAGGCAAAGCCTAACCCTGCTTTTGTTACCTGTTCACCAATGCGATTGAGTAACCCCGTTAGTGACTTAAATTTTTCTATTGTCCTATATTCGGGATCAAGCCAGGGCCAGGTAATATAGGGCTGCCCCAGAATCTTTGCACCTTCAATGCATTGATCTACATAGCGCATCATGGCAGCTTCCGATTCATTTAAATATTGAGAGAACAGGTAATGGCCACTCGTGGTAGTCAACTTTAAGTCTTCAAGCAAACTTTTAAAATCTGCTGCTTTCAATCCATAGTATTTCATAGAAGGTCCCTCGTACCCATAGATTTCCAGATCCTGATACCCAAGGGCAGCAACTGCTTTCAACGTGCCGGTCAGGTCCTTGGCAATGGCATCGCGAATGGAAAAGAGTTGCAATCCCATTTTATACTTTTTGAGACCTTCACCCTGAGCGATGTTTGACAACAAAACGGAAGTGGAAAGCAGCGAGGCTTGTACCAGGAATTCTCTTCGGGTTAAGGCAGATTGGTTTTTCATGATTACTAAGTTGCTTATAAATTTATGAAAGGTTTGTTAGCGAGCAATAAAGCGGAGAATAGAATCTCAACCATTCTTTCGTCCGGTCATTAATTTTTTCATCGTCTCGCGAACGGCAATGGCCGGGAGTGTTGTTTTGTTATCCGTTAGGTACGCTAGCACGCTTTTACGGTAATTTTTTACCATGCTTCGTAACACCCACGAAATGGCTTTTGTGATAAGTACTTCCTTTTCAATTTTCAGCCGATCGATGTTTTGCAACGCTACTTCAACCAACTCAGCATTCTCTGGTCTTCTTAAGGGTACACAAAGCAAAACAATAGAAGCTCTTCGTTTCTGTATGTTCTTGCTTTTTGAAAATTTAATTAAGAGTGGTTTCCAGCGCTTCCATTGGGCAGTAATTTCTGTGCGCGTGTATTTACTCGTACAAAGCGTATCTACTTCTACCCAGCCAATAACGTGATTAAGCCAGATGTTAAAAATCTTAGGATTGAATTGTTTTTGATCGTGGGTTGCATAATCCAGCATCATCCCCGCAGCAGATTTTTCTGTGGAGGATATGCCTTCGAATAGACTCGTTAAAAGTTTTTCAAATTCATTGACGGACAGGTGACGATGTTTTACCATCCAATCTTTGAGTACTCCACGCAATACCGGGTTACTGATTGGATAGCGCGGGTGGCTGTTGCCCAGATACGAATCTGAAAAAGTATGCTTCGTAGGTGTCCCCGAATTTTGTTTGATGAGCTTGAGAATCTCCTTATGATGTAAATCCATGCCTGACATTTTTGATAAAGATAGATAAGAAGCTGTCGCAAAAAAGTCATTCAGTCATCGCGGCCTATGAGCCGCGATCTCGCCAACAAAGGTAAATTGAGATTCCGGGTCAAGCCTGGAATGACGTTCGAATTTTTCATGACTTTGAAACAGTCTCTCTTACCGAATAAATCAGGCAATAAAACTATTTGCTCGAAGCTTGTGTTTCGTTATCTGGAGAGAGATTAACTAGTAGCCGATCTGGAACCACCTTGGATGAATAGGTTAGTGTAAGAATTTTATGGTTTTCCTTTTTGAATTTCAGGATATCATTTGCCTGAATACTCATGGGAGCAGCCACGGTTGGAGAATCAGCAAACTTCCATTCTTTCAATACCTTACCGGCTTCATTTTTTAATGTTAGCGAGCGGTTAGTACCAATTTTTCCACACTCATTGTAGGCAATAGAGATTTGATCTTTCTCAGTGAGGGCACCTAACGAAACGCGAGGTGTCGTGGACTTAGAAGTGAAATAGTTTTCCACTAATAATTTATCATTCACATGCATAGTGAAACCTTCACCCCCAAATGGAGCAAAAGAAGCCAGAAGGGCAATCAGTGCAATCCCGGCAAATACGTTTAATGTTTTCATGGCGATCAAATTTTTTAGTTACAATGCTTTAAATACGTACAACCAATCGGTATCTTTTCAATCCTTTGACGAGAGGTATGAAATCCTTGACAAACTGAGAATGTGGCTTTCTGTGAAACCTTTTTTCGATTACAGAGCTACTTTTATAATGAAAATATCAATCCCATGACAAATCTATATATTCTATTTATCGGAATCTTCTTTTTCTTTCAGGAAACGAAAGAATATGTGTGCTTGCCGTGTGGATACGATTGTGACCTTATTATACATAAGAGTCCGGGCACGTGCCCGACTTGTAATATGAATTTGGTCGAGAAGGCGACTGTTAAATTTAAAAACGTAACAGTCGATGAATTTTGCGAGCGCATCAATGCCAATCCAAAAGCACTGTTGCTGGATGTGCGTACGTCTGGAGAATTTGATGCAACCAATACTGAGATTATGAGTTTTGGGCATTTTAAAAATGCAATTAATATAAATGTTAACGAGTTGGAAAGTCGCCTTGATGAGTT
>JAEUUB010000336.1 GCA_016787745.1 Cyclobacteriaceae bacterium | reverse complement strand
TTTTTTGCAAGACTGCCATCATTAAGCAGAATACCTTTTGCACCAAGGTTCTTCGCTAATTCAATATCCGTCAGCCGGTCGCCAATAACGATGGAATTTGTTAAATCATATTCTTCGGAAAAATACTTTGTAAGCATGGCTGTACCCGGTTTGCGGGTTGGCTTGTTTTCGGAAGGTAAGGAACGATCAATAAATACTTCTTTAAATTTAATCCCTTCGCCTTCCAGGGTTTTGCTTACCAGATTTTGTACAGGCCAAAATGTTTCTTCCGGAAAACCAGGAGTGCCCAAACCATCTTGATTGGTGACCATCACTAACTCATAGTCGGTTTCACGAGCAATTTTTCCCAGCCAGGTAAAAATTCCGGGTATAAATTCCAATTCATCCAGACTGTCAATCTGAGGGTCAGTGGCGGGCTCGACAATTAGCGTTCCATCGCGGTCGATAAACAGGACTCTCTTCATATAGTATTCAGTTCATTTAGCAAGGCCTCATTTTCCTTTTCGGTTCCCACTGTAATGCGTAAGCAATCTTCGCAAAGGACAACGTTTGAACGGTCGCGTACAATAATTCCGCATTCTACTAATTTCTGATACACCTCTTTAGCCTTAATAACTTTAACAAGCAAAAAATTGGCATCAGAAGGATAGACTTTCTTTACTATCCTCAGCTTTTTAATATCCTCCGCTAAATTTTTCCTTTCCTGAATTATTTTGGCAACCCATTCATTTTTTGTGATCTCATTGTTCAAACCATCTTCAGCCGTCTTTTGCGAAAGCAGGCTGATGTTGTATGGAGGTTTGATTTTATTCAGGAGGGCAATGATCTCCTGACTGGCAAAACACATGCCCACGCGTAGGGCAGCCATTGACCATGCTTTTGATAGCGTTTGCAGAATCACCAGGTTCGGATATTGTCCTAACAACGGAATAAATCCAGGTACATGGGTGAAATCTATGTAGGCCTCGTCAACCACTACAATACCCTTAAACGTCTCAAGTATTTTTCTAATTCTATTCGAGGAAAGGAGATTACCGGATGGATTATTAGGACTACAGAGAAAAATTAATTTTGTTTGATCATCCCAGGCACTCGTAGTCGATTCAACATCAAGATCAAAGTCAGCGGTAAGCTTAACAGTTTTGATTTTGACATTATTAATTTCAGCACTAACGGTGTACATTCCATAGGTAGGCTGAGGGATTAAAACATTATCAACACCAGGTTCGCAAAATGCGCGGATCAACAAATCGATAGGCTCATCACTTCCGTTGCCTAAAAAAATCTGGTTTACAGGTATTTTTTTAATCGCGGATATTTTTTGCTTTAATGTATTTTGATGTGGGTCGGGGTATCGATTAAACAAGGTACCGTATGGATTTTCATTTGCATCCAGGTAAACGGACGCAATTCCCTTAAAGTCATCGCGTGCGGATGAGTAAGGTTTAAGATTTAGTACATTTTTACGAGCCAGTTTTTCCAATTCAAACATACTATCAGTTTTTTCTTACCCGAATTGCATTCGCATGTCCCTTTAATAATTCAGCTTCAGCCATTTCCTCTACAATAGGTCCCAATACAATGAGTCCGGCTTTTGTAATTTGTTGAACCGTGATGTATTTCATGAAGCTCTCCAAGGCCACACCTCCAAAAGTTTTCGCAAAACCATGGGTTGGCAATGTGTGATTGGTTCCTGAAGCATAATCGCCAGCTGCTTCTGGTGTGTAGGGTCCCAGAAAAATCGATCCGGCATTCACAATTTTATCAACAAGCGTTTCGCAATCTTTTGTGTTGATGATCAAGTGTTCGGCAGCAAACTCATTAACAAATTGAATTAACTCTGCATTGGTTTTGAAAGTAATGCAAAGACTGTTTGATAAAGCAGCCCGGGCTATTTCTTGTCGTGGTAATTCTACTATTTGTTTCTCGATTTCACCTTTTACTTTAGAGATCATCGGCTCATCAGTTGTAACCAACACAACCTGGCTATCACCTCCGTGTTCGGCTTGCGACAAAAGATCGGCCGCAACAAAAACCGGGTTAGCCAATTCATCAGCAATTATTAAAACTTCTGAGGGCCCTGCGGGCATATCAATAGCAATTCCATCCTGACTTATTAATTGCTTGGCTTTGGTAACATACTGATTACCCGGGCCAAAAATTTTACTTACCGCAGGGATACTTTCGGTACCATAGGCCAAAGCGGCAATGGCCTGAGCGCCTCCTACCTTAAAAATTTTTTTTACACCGGTTAAATGCGCTGCAAATAAAATGGCAGGATTAATTTTACCCGATTGATCGGGAGGT
>JAEUUB010000007.1 GCA_016787745.1 Cyclobacteriaceae bacterium | reverse complement strand
ATTCACGCTATCAAGAATTATTACCGTTTATCCTGAAATAAAGTCATAAATAAATTTACTAAAGGAGATACTTTTTTTCAAGTATATTTACCATTGACCTAAACATCTGGATTTATGGTAACCTTTGTGATCATCATTTTTATTGTGGGCTATTTGGCGATTGCCCTCGAACATCCTATTAAAATTAACAAGACAGCTTCCGCGCTTTTAACCGGAGTTATTTGCTGGACACTCTACGCCTTGTTTTCTCACGAGTCAATGGAGCATATTGGGGAACAACTGAATCACCATTTAGGTCAGATTTCGGGCATCCTTTTTTTCTTAATGGGTGCCATGACCATTGTTGAATTAGTAGATGCATACCAAGGCTTTAAAATTATTACAGATCGTATCAACACAAAAGATCCAAAAAAACTCCTTTGGATTATTTGCATCGTTACCTTCTTTCTTTCGGCCATTTTGGATAACCTGACCACCTCTATTGTTATGGTTTCTTTAATCAGGAAACTTGTACCCAATAAACAAATGCGATTGTTTTTTGCAGGGATGATTGTGATAGCTGCCAATGCAGGGGGTGCGTGGTCTCCCATCGGAGATGTGACAACCACCATGCTTTGGATTGGAGGCCAGATTAGCTCTGGAAACATTATCATAACTCTTCTTCTGCCAAGCATAGTATGTATGGTGGTGCCACTCATTTACTTGCAGTTTACACTCAAGGGCGAATTGGGAACCCACTCCGAGAATCAGGACATAGATTTGGGGAATGGCCATCATGGCAGCAATGGAGCCCCTGTAAAAGGAGCCACTACCATGTTGATCCTAGGAGTAAGCGGATTAATTTCTGTTCCTGTATTTAAAACAGTAACACATCTGCCTCCTTATTTAGGAATGCTGTTGGCCTTGGGTGTTCTGTGGGTAGTTTCTGAGTTAATAAATCCAGATATGGATGAAGCTGATAAGCGACCCTATACAGCAGCTGGCGCTTTAACCCGCATTGATGTACCGAGTGTCCTGTTTTTCCTTGGTATTCTATTAGCGGTAAGCGCCCTCGAATCCATGGAAATTTTAAATCATTTTTCTGTTTGGCTCGATAGTACACTGGGTGATCAGCGCATTATTATTACCCTTATTGGAATTTTATCTGCCATTGTAGATAATGTGCCTCTGGTGGCAGCCAGCATGGGTATGTATGATATGAATGTTTACTACCAGGATCACATGATATGGGAATATCTGGCTTATTGTGCCGGTACTGGCGGAAGTATTTTAATCATTGGTTCGGCAGCCGGTGTGGCTGTAATGGGTATGGAAAAAATTGATTTCATATGGTACATTAAAAGAATCTCTTTGCTGGCTATGCTTGGCTATTTTGCCGGTGCGATTATTTATTTACTCATACATCCGTTTTTGGCTGTTCACCCTCCCGTTTAAATCAATTGTTTCAATGCTATTTCGAAAGAAGTTTGCGCCAGTTTCGTACTTGCCAAACTTACTTTTCGTGTTTTTTCCAGCGCTCGCAAAATCGTTTGAGAAATGTCGGTGAAGATTGCTTCATCCTCCATAGGTACTTCACGCTCCATAAAGTAAGCAAACACGCGTGCCATTCCACAGTTTGCAATGAAGTCCGGAATTACCGAAATTTTTTCATCTGCATAAAGTCCAGTTGAACCAAAGAATATTTCCTTATCAGCAAAAGGAACATTCGCGCCACACGAAAAAATCTCCACGCCTGATCCAATCATGCGATCAATTTGATCTTTCGTTACGAGGCGCGAGGCAGCGGCAGGAATAAATACTTCAAATGTTAAATCCCAGATTTTTTCATTTACCACTTCAAAAGACAACAAATCATCCGTTACCAATCGATTGCCCACTCGGTTCACCACCAGGTTGCAAACCTGCTGGTGGGTTAAACCCGCCTGATGTATTACTCCTCCTTCGCGGGTAAGTATCCCCACAACTTTTGCGCCCATCTGCGATAAATAAAATCCTGCGGCCGCTCCTACATTGCCCCATCCTTGTACTACCACACGCTTCCCTTCTACTTGGCCGCCCCATAAGTTGTAATAATGTTTCACCGCTTCCGCCACCCCAAAACCAGTACACATATCTGCCACTGTATATTTTTTTTGCAGGGCCGGTGTGTACTTATTGTCTTCAATTAATTTAATTACCCCCTGTCGTAAT
>JAEUUB010000906.1 GCA_016787745.1 Cyclobacteriaceae bacterium | reverse complement strand
CCGTTGCATCTCTGCAAGGCCTTTTTCAAGATTTTCAAAATTACGCACTCCAAAAGCAACGATCACAGCATCGAATTTATTTTCTTCGAAAGGAAGATTTTCTGAATCTCCCAAACGCAAATCGATTTTATGATCAATTCCTCGATCCTTCATCTTCTTACGACCAACCTCCAACATTCCTTCTGAGATATCAACTCCAATAACCTTATCGGGATTGAGTTTCAATGTTTCCACAGCAAAGTCGCCTGTGCCGGTGGCTACATCAAGAATTAACTTTGGCTTGCTTCTGGCAAGTTGTTTTATTGCTTTTTTCCGCCAGCGGATATCAATACCCAGACTCAAAAAGTGATTCAAAAAATCGTATTTGCCACTAATGGAATCAAACATGCGAGCCACTTGCTGCTTTTTGCCGGCATTATCTTCTTTATAAGGAACAACAGTCAAAATGAATTGGATTATTAATCGTAAAAGGCAAAAGTACTACAAAAACAGGAAGGAAGCGGAATGCGAAGGAATTTCTAAATTCTTAGAACCTATATCAAACAAGATAATAAGTTGTATTACTTGGCGAGTACTTTAAATTCAACCCTGCGGTTAATTTCGCGGCCTCCCGACTCATCATCGTTGGAAACGAGCGGGCGCTCTTCCCCGTACCCGATTGACTTGATTCTGCGACTGGTGATACCATTGGAAGTAAGATAGGCTTTTACTGCATCGGCCCGCTGTTGCGAAAGTTTCTTATTAAAGGTATCGCTACCCACGTCATCGGTATGCCCCCCGATTTCCACTTGCATAGACTGGTTTTGCTTCATCATGGTAACCATCATGTTTAACTCATCGTGCGACTCTTCCTGCAGCGTGGCTTTACCGAAATCAAAAAATACATGGCGCAAAGCAGAGACTTCGCCCACAGCCACTTTTCGCAGCTGCACTTTCCGGGTAACCGTTTGAGGTTCTTCTGTAGATCGTCCAAGAGAAACCTTTACATTTTCAAAAATATATCCTTCCAACTCAATCGATACCACGTATTCTTTCGGTACGGTTGACATAATGGCAAATTCAAAATTTCCTGTACCTAATTCGACTGAGCCAATGGCCGTATTATCCTTACCGCGCATCCGGGCCGCTGCCTCCACCGGTTGTTTGGTTTCCGCATCAACAATCTCCAACATAAACCGGATCGGCTGAATTCCTTTTTTAGCAGGAGCTTTTACTTCGGGGTCCTTTTTTAAATCCGAGATTAGATAAATATCGGAATAGCCGTACCCGCCATCCCGTACGGAAGAAAAATAAAATCTGTTTGGAGTTCCCGTGCCCACAATAAAAACATCATCATCCGGTGTATTAATCGGGTAGCCTACATTTTCGGGCTCGGTCCATTCCTGTTTTTCTAAATTCATGAGCGTGGTCTTATAAATATCAAATCCACCCATGCCCTTTCTTCCGCGCGAACTGAAGTATAAAGTCTTGCCGTCATAATCAATGAAGGGCGCATCGTCATCATATTCAGTATTAACATTTGGCCCGAGATTTTTTACAACCGTCCAGTTTCCTTTTTTATCTTTTGTGCAGGAGTAAATATCTAACCCTCCTAGTCCTCCTGGTCGTTCACTGGCAAAAAAAATCGTTGATTCATCTTTCGTCATGGTAATGGATGATTCATAAAAGGAGGAATTTATCGTGCCCGGTAAAGGAACTGGTTTCAACCAGGTACCATCCGGTTGCCGGGTACTCGAAAGTATGTCGCCACTACCCGCGCCATCTTTATAAATAAAAAGAATATTTCCGTTTGGCGATAATGTCAGATTGGATTCATTGAAACGGGTGTTCAGGTTGGGACCTCCGTTTTGCGCGGGCTGCCAGTTTCCCCCTTCCTTCTTACTGACAAAGATATCTTCATAAGGTTTGTTATCATCACTTACATTTTCGTTTAAGTTTCCATCTCGTCTTCGGGAGGTGAAAATCATCTCTGTTTCATCGGCATTGACCACGGGGCCGTAGTCATCAAATTCCGAATTAATCTCCGGACCCAAATTGGTTATAGAAAAGGATTTGGGTGAGGCAACCAACTCCTTGCCCGTCATGCACTCCTCCAACTTAAGAGATACTTCCTTCAATTCAACACGATCTTTCCCTTTGTAATTGGGATTACGATCTAACTTTGTTTTGTATCGGGTATAAAAATCAATTGCTTTATCAAATTGTAATCCGAAATGATAGCTGCTGCCTATCTGATAGTCAAGATCAAACCGAAAGTTTGGATTTTGACGGTATACCCGCATCAGATAT
>JAEUUB010000737.1 GCA_016787745.1 Cyclobacteriaceae bacterium | reverse complement strand
TCTTACGGTTCCGCTCATGATGTAAAGATACTAAGATGCGATCACTCCTTTGCAAAGACAGGGACTGTCAACTTTTTTATTTTATTTGCGCAACAATTTAACTGCCGTGCTTCGTTTTTTTCGAATCAATGATCCTTACCGTTTGCTGGGTATTGGTGTAATACTGATACTTATTAGCATGGCTCTGTTTATAGACCCCACGGCAATTACTTTAGGTGAACTTAAGGCGATAGGCCTTGGCGAGGCACTTAACTTTCAAAAGGGCCTTTACAGCAGTTTGATCACCGATACTCCTCCTTTGTCGGCCTGGTTTTTTGGGTGGATGGAATGGATATTTGGCCGATCGTTAACAGCAAGGCACCTTTTGGCTTTGCTGATTATATTTTTTCAGGGTGCCTACTTTGCCATTTTGCTAATCAACAATAAGGCGCAAAATGAAAGCACATATTTGCCGGCCTTGATTTTTGGAGTGCTATGCCTGTATTCATTTGACATGCTTTCTTTATCGAATGAATTGTTAGCGTCTACCTTTTTGCTGTTTGCCCTAAACAACCTCTTTAAAGAAGTAGAGTTCAGGATTCAGGAAGACAATATTTTATTAAATCTTGGGGTTTACCTGGGGGTAGCCTCGTTGTTTGTATTAAGCTATTCGGTCTATTTAGGGGGAGTTATTATTATCCTCACGATTTTTACACGACTTACGTTGCGCAAAGGGTTGTTATTGGTTTTCGGGTTTGCCTTGCCGCATGCCTTGCTGATGGTTGGATATTTTGTGAAAGGAGACTTGCCCTACCTATGGAATCAATTTTATCTGGGCAATGAGTGGATGAAGGAAAATTTGATGTCTCTCTCCTCGCTGGTTTATCTTTCGCTCATTCCTATATTCTATCTCATTCTATCCGTGGTGATGCTCAATCGCGAGGCAAGATTAACCAAGTACCAATCGCAGTTATTGCAAATCATGTTTGTATGGCTTTCGATTGCTATTGTTGAATTAATCTTGTCGGGCAAGATGACGCCCGCCCGGGTAATTACCTTTGCTCCGCCCCTTTCTTATTTCACCAGCCACTACTTATTGCTCATCAGGCGCAAATGGATTGGTGAAATGATGTTGTGGATCTTTATACTTGGGATTGTGGCCTCCAGTTATTTAGCCCGGTATGAGCGAATTCCCGCCATCGATTATGGCTCTTTGTTTCCTAGGGAATCAATTTTTGGCAATCGTATTAATGGAAAAAGAGTTTTAGTGTTAGGCTCGGACTGGGCTTTACTTAAAACAAATCAATTTGCCTCCTATTTTTATGACTGGCGGCTTTCGGAACCGGTTTTTACTCAAACCGATGATTTTGAAAATATTGTATTGATTGATCGGTCCTTTGCGCAAGACCAACCGGAAGTTATCATAGACAAAAACAACCTGATGGAGAATGTAATGAACCGGATACCTGGATTAAAAAAACGGTATTATCGACAAGGAGACCTTTATATCCTTATTCGGTAAGTGTTACTAAAAGTAATTTAATAACTTGTTACTCTTAAATCGTATTTGAGATATGCGGTTATTAATTCCTGCCTTGATTTGGTCATGTCTTTTATATTCATGCAAGGAAATTACCTTTCCGACAGCACAGCCGGCAGGGGTTGCGTCATTAAAAGAGATTCCGGAAGCGCTGCGTGCCAGATACGCAACGCGTGATAAAGCAACCGGAGAGATTGGCGATACGCTGATCATTGAATCGTGGGGATATCATTTTAAGGACAAGGAAGATTCTGATTGGTTGGGTCAGGGGAGATTGAGCGATTCGTTGGTTGTAAAACATTACCTTAATTATTATTTCATAAATTTTAGAGAAGGGGATCAATGGGTGTTGCGCCTGGTGAAACAGCATTCTTCTGGCTCACTTGAATTTATGTCGATAGACATACAGGATGACTCGAAGCGAAAGGAGATTCTCAGGAAGATTTCAAGAAAAATGCCCGTAAAACAATTTGATAACAACGAGTATACGTTTTACCAGATTAACCCAAGCCCGAGCCAGCTAATGGCATTAATTAAGGATGGTTTTTTTACCGGAACCGAATTGCGAAAGGTTAAATAGCTTAATTGTTCTTCTTCTTTTTTAACAAGTTCTGTAGCTTATTTTCCAACGCTTTTTGAGTCTCTTGTTTAAGATCCGTTTTGGTAGAATCAGTTGGAACGGCTGCTTTCGTGGTGTCCTTTTTAAACAAATTATTAATGGCCTCCTCAGGCTTTTTACCAGCTAAAACATCCTGAGCAACTTGTTTCCCCTTTTCTTCGGCAACAGCCGTTGCAGCTTCTTTTACCTGTTGCTTTTGTTCCTGCATAAGAAGCGTTGGTTTTGGATCGTTGTAGGTTCCGCCCAACCCAATGGTTACTGGAATTTCGGATGTAGGATTTGTTGTGCCTGCGTATTGATTAATAAATCCCTGCATTTGGGAGCCCAGTTTTCCGGCAGGCACGTTCATTTTAAGTTGATAGGCAATTGAGCCATCCAGCCCTGTGCTGCCACTTACATTGGTAACATAGTTGCCAAACTTAACATCAAAGGGTTTAACACTTAATCGACCCTCGCGGATCGTTGCCGACATTAACACGTCTTTGAGCGTAACATTGTCGGCATCATCCAGCTTTGTCAGGGAAGTAACACTTGAAATTAACTTTGACTGAGTCAACGCAGCCTGAGCAATTTTTACAAGCCCGGCCGCATTTACTGTGTTCATCTTGGGGGTCATATCCTGACCTAATTCACCGCTTATTTGAAAATCAGTACCAAAACTACCATTCACCAATCCTGCAATTGGCGCATAGGTTTGTATAATGGAAAACGAACTGGCCGCCTGTTGAATAGAAAGGCTTTCAATTTTAAGAGTCATATCATAAAGGGGGTGTTCTAAATTCTGTGTGTTGTAGGTTCCGTTAACCGTAAACGTACCGCCTAATAGATTAAACTTAATTCCGCTCAGGTTGGCAATCCCATCTTTTACAATTACATCGCCCAATGCATTGGTAATCGTATAGTCCATAAGCCTGGTTGTTTTAACATTGGCATGGAGGAGGAAGTTAATATTCTTAGGAACCTCAAGAACGCCTAAAGAGGAAGTGTCTGTTGTTGGTGTGGTAGCCTCCTCTGTTTCCGTCATAAATTCATTGAGATCTAACAGGGTAGAATGGAATGTTAGATTTCCACGGATTGTTTCATTTGAACCAAAGAGGTAGCCGATGTAATTGTTTAAGGCTCCCGTTAAGGTAAAGTCACTTTTACCAAGGGTTCCCGTTGTATTTTTTAATTCTATTTTTTGAGGATCAAATGCAGCTTCGGCCTGACTCATGGTAACAACATAGGGGAGGTCGCTGGCACTGTACTTAAAATCCTTTAAGGAAGCACTGCCACTGGTAGGCAATCGATCGTACCGACTGGCTTCAAGATCGGAGTACTTTCCTTTCGTTTGAATGTTGGCTTTTACCTTGCCCGCAAGCGTCATTCCCTCCAAAGGAAATATTCGGGTAATCTTTTCAAGGTCAACACCTCCGTTTACTTTCGCATCCCAGGTATAATCATTAAGGTTTTGCAGAATTAGGTCGGCTGTAAACTTTTCTCCATCCATAAGCATACTAAAGTCCTTTACAGCAATAATTGTTTCGGCCATGTTACCGCTCGTATTGTTAATAGACGTACTGAAGTGGAGGTCTTCGAGGGGCAATGGAAATTCCGATGATTTTACAAAGCCATTGCTCAGCGCCATGGTGGCATCAATAGCCGGAATAATTTTTTTCAGGCTATCATACACCCCTTTGGCCGAAGCATTGATAGAAAACTTTCCCTTCATCTCAAGGCCTTCCATCGGAAACATTTGACCGAGTTCATTAAGATTCAAGGAGGCTTTCAAACTCCCATTCATTCGATAATCTTTTAGATTTTCAATAAGCAACCGCGCATCTACAGGATTGGTGCCAAAGTCTAAATGAAGTTTTTTCAAATCCACAACTGTGTTTTCGATAATGCCCGTCTTGTTATCAATGGATAAATCCATGACAATATTTGAGATGGCTGTTGGCAAGTCGGGATATTTGAACATGGCATCGCTAACATTCAGAACCATGTTAAAGGCGGGCATTTTTGTTTCGCTGTAAATGCCTTTGGCAAATCCACTGAATGATAAATCGCCTTTTGTCTCAATAGCTCCAAAATCCTGAGTATAAATTCCCGGGACTAAAGACAATAAACTTTTGAATGAATTTTCGGGACTGGTAAATGCCAGATCCATCTCGTAATTATCTTCATTCATTTTAAACCAACCTTCCGCGCCCATCGCGAAGTCGTTTAGTTTGGTGGTATTGTCTTTGAATGTATAGCGGGTGTAATTTTCACTAATGCCAATAACAGCATCCAGTTGAGTGCGCTTGTTTGAAAGATACTCCACGCCTTCGTACGCAACGGTAAGGGAATCAATCTGTGTGCGCGTGGTGAGATCAAATTCCTTTTCATCGAAATCTCCTTTGCCTGAATGGTTCAGGCCTTTCAGCGATGTAAAAAAAGCGAGCGACTGATCGTCATAAATTAGTTGACCCCTGATAATTTCCCAATGATCTATCCCAAACGAAAAGGAACCCGATTCTTCTGTAGAAGAAGAACTGACAGAATCGGCTGAGGGAAAAGTAATATCATAATTGGCTCGGCCATCTTTCAAAACTTTAATGGTGATCTGCGGTTTGAACAACGAAATACCCTTAAGGCGTAGCTGATCGCCAAATAAGATGTCCTTTAGGTTAATTTCAACATCCACCTCATCCACAACAAATAACGGAACACCTTCAAAAGGTGCCCGGTTAAACACCCCAAGATCTCTAACCTCAGCGGTAATATTTGGGAAATTCTTAAAAACAGTCAGGCCGAATTTATCGACATCAAATAATACATCGGCATTAACATTCTTTGCAATTTCCTTATCGATAGCAGCCTTAATATCATCTTTAAATACTATGGGAAGAATAAAAGCAGCGGCAACGATCAGCACCAGTAATACAAACAAGCCTATCAGTACTTTCTTTAAAATCTTCATGGTATTTACATTGTTGAGAGGGAACAAAATTAGCAATTCCAATGCTTAGCCCCATGCTAACAAGGGCCTTCGTGGCTTTATGATTTACTACTGCACTTTAACGATAATTTGTTCAATCCATTGCACTTTTTGGCCGAAATGAGGGACCACCCGATGTTGCGCCAACAGCTCCAATGTTAAGTTTATGTTACCAATCCTTTGTTAATATTACCAAAATGTTAATTTTATAGGTCATTTTTAACATTGAGGTAATGGTTCGGCTAATTCTTATAGCAATCTTATTCGGCCTTAGTCTGTGCGTAAGCGCCCAGAATGGTGAATTATTGCCTGAATTGCTAAAGAGTTACCCATCGGCAAGTCCATCTCAGGTGGTGGATAAAATGAATGAATTTGTTGCCCGCCTTGAAACCAAACGCGCAGGAAAAACGGATGAGGAATTTCTCAGCTTGCTTTTAAGGGATTCGCATAGAAAATTCTTTAAAAAGTATGAGCCCTATACCCAGTTTTCACAAGTTTTCGAGAGCGGTCAATACGATTGTTTGAGTGCCACCAGTTTTTTAAGCGTGGTATTGGAGAAGTTCGACTTTGAGTATCGCATAATTGAAACCAATTATCACATTTTTATTGTAATCAACACAAATGCTGGAGAAGTTTTAATCGAATCCACCGATCGGATGAATGGACTGGTAACGGATCCAAAAGAAATTGACTTGCGAATTAACTCGTATCGGTTAAACGAATTTTACGTAAGTACGGCACCCTCCAACAAGGACTTTTATAAGTTCAATTTGAATTTATTTCAGGAAGTTGAACCCCAGCAGCTTCCGGGACTGCTGTACTTCAATCAGGCTGTAATTGCTTTTAATAATAATGATCTTGTTGATTGTGCCTTTAAACTAACCCAATCCAAAAGCATTTATGAGTCGCCTCGCACTGCCGAGTTTGCCGTGATCCTCGTGAAATCTGTACTTGTCAGCAATCTGGATGATGATTTGAAGAAGGATCTGATCCGGCCCTTTGCAAAATACTTGGTGGCTTCCGCTTCGGCAGTTGCCTCGCGCTGATCTTTAGTTTTGCAACACCCGAAGTTCCACTCTGCGATTGAAAGCGTGGGCTTCTTCAGTATCTTCCAGGGATAAGGGAACGCTGCCCCCAAATGCCTTTGTTTTGATTCTTCGCTTGTTAGCTCCTTTGGAAACCAGGTAATTTTTTACTGCAAGCACCCGATCTTCAGAAAGTTTAAGATTGAGATTTGCGTTGCCACGCGTGTCCGTGTGTCCTTCTAACTGAATAACCATGTTCGGATTGTTTTGCAACATCACCACCACTTCGTCAAGCTCTTCAAATGAAGTAGGTGTAATGTTGGCTTTTCCAGCATCGAAATTCAAATCATCCAAGCGCATTACTTTGCCTACCGTATGCGTGGT
>JAEUUB010000725.1 GCA_016787745.1 Cyclobacteriaceae bacterium | reverse complement strand
AAGTTTAAACAGCAATTGGATGGAACTTTTGGCCAGTTCGTGATTACCGGTGGCAAGAATGCCGGGTATGGTATAGGTCATGTCGGCTCCAAACCACCAGGGGTAATCGGGTAAACCTGCTGAGATGCTGCGCCCTTGCTCAGGAACATCGCGAATCAACCAGTCGGTATTGTACTTTAACCAGGCATACATTTTCTCTACTTCCTTATCAGGAACTGTTAACCGGGAGGTAGCATCAATTTGCTGATACCGCGCAATCTTTTGTGAAAGTAAACGCTTCGAATCTTTTTTTAACAATTCATACGTTCGCAGCGCTAACTCTTTTGAAGAATACGAACCGGCTATATACAGAGGAATGCTTTTGCTTTGAGCAGGTTGAAGTGAAAGGGTGAAGGTAAGGGTTGCCTCTTTGCCCAGACCAGCACGGCTTTTCAATGAACAATTTTCCGAATCCAGTGAAAAACTTTGTGCGGTTAACGCAGAGCCAAAGGCAACAAACCATGGATTGGCGCTATCCCTGGCCAGAATCAGCGATTCACTTTCAACGTATTCAATGTCATCCTGAGCATCAATCATCTGCGTTCTCTCACCCAACCACGTTGGCCGAAGATCCACCCTGCCCGTAAAAGCGAATTCAATTTCCTTACTCTCAGAACTATTATTAGTGATGAGATATTCAACGATAGCCCCCTCTACACCATCCGGAATAAATTGATACCGCTCAATATGTATTTTTTCTTGTTCCCATTCAAACTGATGTGAATTTGCCATTGGGTAGTTAATGAACTTTTTAGCCTGATCTAAACAGAAGCGAGCGTTATGAATCGAGACCGAAGCTGCAAAGCCATCCATTAGCTTGATAGGATGATCCCAAATTCCACCCATCTCACCGGCTATATGCCAACCCAAATCAGGGAATGAGCCATCCTGATGCCCAACCAGATACACACGATCACCCGCTGTAACAAAGGGAGAGGGTAAATAGTGAGGCTTCCCTTCAATGAAGGGGAGTTCGGAAATCCGTTGAGCCAGATTGTCATCAGGGTTGTGATCTGTTGGGGAACAGGCATAAACAAGCACTGTGCCCGCCAAATAAATGCGCGCCAATATTTTCATGTTATCTAAACAAGCTGTGTTCAGTATTATCAGGTACGTTCACCAGTCAATTTAGTAATTTGCAACCGACATTCTCAGCGGCTTATGCATAATCTAAAATTAATTGCCATTGATATTGATGAGTCTAAAAATAAAAGGCTTAAGGATTTCCCTGAGTGCCTTCCGATTCTCGCCACGTTTCCATCTTTTTATAAAAGAGTTGGCTACATCCAACCCTGGATTGGGTATTTCTTTTCAAATAATTATAATGAAATAGTTGGTGCAGGGGGTTATAAAGGCATGCCCAAAAAAGGTTCAGTTGAAATAGCCTATACAACCTTTAAGAAATTTGAAGGAAATGGGATTGGAACAGAAATCTGTCGACAATTAGTTTTGCTTTCTAAACGGACTGATTCCACCTTGAAGATTACTGCCAGAACACTCCCAGAAGATAACGCTTCAACAAGGATTCTGAAAAAAAATGGATTCAAATTAATGGGAACAGTCCATGACGATGAAGATGGCGATGTTTGGGAATGGGAATGTAAAGACCCGCACCCAAACTAAATCCATTACTCACTCCTTAGCGACCCAACCGGATTTTGAACCGCTGCTTTGATCGACTGATAACTTACCGTAATCCAGGCAATTAATAATGCTGCGGCACCTGAAACAAAAATTATCCACAAACTCACATTAATTCTGTAAGCGAAATTCTGAAGCCACCACGTCTCCATTATGTACCAGGCCAGAGGCACAGCCATAACGAAGGCAAGTAAAATCATTTTGGTAAAGTCTTTCGAAAGTAAAATAACAACCTCTGCCACCGATGATCCCAAAACTTTCCGCACGCCAATTTCCTTCGTACGTAAACTGGTAATGTATGCCGAGAGCGCAAACAACCCAATACACGAAACAAAAATGGCTAATCCAGAAAATAGGGCGAAAAGACTACCTGATTTTTGTTCGGCTTCGTACTGGGCATTTATGTTCTCATCTAAAAAAGAGAATTTAAAGGATTGCTCAGGATTAACCTCCTTCCATAATGTTTCAACAGATTGAATTGCCTCCGGAATTTGTCCGCCCTTTACCCGGGCCATCACATACGCATTGCCATTACCAAAGCCTTCACTGCTCATCAGCACCAAGGGAGTTATCTCCTCTTTTAATGAGATGAAATTGAAATCATTGACAATTCCAGTGATGGTATACATTGCCTCTATCCTATTGCCATTATTATCCTGCCGGACGTTGATCAACTTTCTGCCAATGGGATTTTCTAGCCCCATAACTTTAACCGCACTTTCATTGAGGATAATGGAAGTCGAATCCGTTGTCTCTTCTGAAAAGAAACGACCTTCTTTTAATGTAAAGCCCAGGGTTTCTTCCAGTCCATCCGCTATCACCATACTTTTTGTCGTTAAGATTTCAGAAGAGCCTTCAGGTTGAAATTGAATCCCGAAATAGTCATTCTCTTTGCCAGGTATCGCAGAAGAACCAGCGGCCTTGGCAATCTGTGGCATTCGCCTGATTTCCTCCAAAAATGTTTTCTGTTTTTGAGACTCCATCGTAAATACTTTTTCTACAATTAACAGTTGATCCTTGTCAAACCCCAACGATTTACTTTGCATGAATGCCATTTGTTGTTGAATAACCAGTGTGCCAATCATTAACATAATAGAAATCCAAAACTGAAACACCACCAATCCGTTGCGAATCCATTTTCCTTTTGATGATCCTGTAAAGTTTCCCTTCATTACCACCACCGGATTGAATCCTGAAAGAACAAATGAGGGATAGATGCCGGCCAGCAAACCAACAATAGCTGCAAGGCCCAGCAGGCTCACGATAGAAATCATTGTGATGGGAAGAACTAGCTGCTTCCCCGTAAGGTCATTAAAATAGGGCAAGAGAAAATAAACCATGAGTACGGCCAGCAACATCCCCACCGCGCTTAATACAAACGACTCGGTAAGAAATTGGCCAATCAGTTGTTGTCGGAAAGAACCCATTGTTTTACGAACACCCACTTCCTTGGCTCGCTCTGAAGAACGTGCGGTAGCCAGATTCATAAAATTGATGCATGCAATAATCAAAATAAGAATGGCAACACCAATCAAAATGAGCACCGAGGTTCTATTGCCTGAGGGTTTCATTTGCACCTCCAGATTGGTGGGATCTAAATGGATTCCAGTTAACGGTTGTAAAAAGTAACGATACCCATTGCCTTCATTCCTGTAGTCCGCCCACGATTTACCTAAATCACGTTCAATCTGTGCCGCTGCATACGTATCCACCATTTTTGGAAATTTGGCTTCCAAAGAAGCTGCATCCGTATTGGGCTTTAGTTTAAAGAATGTATACGCGGAGAAACTTGTAAAATTTTCTCGCTTGGAAAAAGGGAATGTAGCGGTGGAAAGTATTGCGTTGAATTTAAAATGTGAGTTATCGGGAATATCCTGAAGCACACCACTGACTTTATATTCCTGATCGCCTGAACGCATTATCTTTCCAATCGGATCCTCTGCTCCAAAGTATCGCAAGGCCATTTCTTCTGTAATCACGAGTTCATTCGCCTGACGCAAAACCAAATCGGGGTTCCCTTTCAAAAGATCGAAGCTGAACATTTTCAAAAATGTGCTATCCGCGATAAGCATGAAGTCTTCGTCAAATTGCTTTATCTCATCCCGTTCATTCCGGTAGCTCATAGGAAAGTCGCCAAAGCCAAAAAGATTAGCCACAGATTCGATTTCTGGAAAATCGCGTAATGCTACACCCGCAAAGGAATGTGGGATAATCGCATAAAAAGTAGAATGATTGGGATACTTCCGTTCCAGCACCATCCTATAGATACGATCGCCATCTTTAAAAAACTTGTCGTAACTATATTCATTCCGCACAAACAAAACGATCAATAAACAACTGGCAACCCCTACCGCCAGCCCCAAAATATTGATAGTAGTATAAAGTTTTTGTTTGAATAAACTGCGAAAGGCTATTTTGAGGTTGTTTTTAAACATGGTGCTAATGGAATTTAGTAGGGAACCAAAAGGTAGTACTCCTAAATTAAGAAGATGGTTACACCTTGAATAAAGTTTTATTCAAAAATTCTAATCAAAACGTTCAGGCGCGAACGCACGCAGGGCAATACTCGTATTTTCTCCGTTTATAATTTCAGAAACCAGTTTCCCGGTGCCTGGTCCCTGACTCAGGCCCATCATGGAATGGCCGGTCGCTATTGTTAAATTCTTAATATTTGATGAACGGCCAATATAAGGCAACCCATCAGGCGAACAAGGGCGCAAGCCATGCCAAACATTCTTCTTATCAGGCAAGGCGGCTCTCATATCAGGATAATAGTTGGGGATCGAGTTCACAATTCCCTGCACCCGCTTCATGCTAATACTATGATCAACACCTGTAATTTCCATAGTGCCTCCAAAACGAAGCGAACTCCCCATAGGGGTTACCGCCACCCGGGCCTCGAGGAAAATGGAAGGTACCCGAACATTCCTTTCAACATCAGGAAGTGTGAAGCTATAGCCTTTCCCTGCCTGCAAAGGTATGGACAAACCAAGCTGCGCGGCTACAAGACCGGACCATGACCCAGTGGCTAAAACAATTTCATCGAACCTTAATTCATCGGAATTAGTTTTTATTGCCCGAATCCCATTAGCTTCTGTAATAAAATCAACAACCGGTGTATTCAGTTGAAATTTTACGCCTGCCGCGGTAAGGTGATTTATCAACTGGGGAATAAGTTTACCCGGAGTTAAATGTGCATCTCCCGGAAAATAAATTCCTCCGCGAACATCCACTTTCACTTCCGGCTCCAACTTCTGAACTTCTTGGGGTGGGAGAACATGAGCTTCAACGCCTTGTTGATTGGCAAAAAGTGCCATCTCGGTTTCTTCATGCTCAGCTTCCTTTGTTTTGTAAAGCATAAGCAGTCCACGTTCGTGATAACCAAAATCAAACGGTAAATCTTTGGCTAATTGCTGATACATTTCCTTACTAAAAAGGCTAAGGCTTTTTAATGCCGGGGCTGACCTAAATACATGTTCTTTTGTTGAACTTCTGTAGAAATGATAGCCCCATTTAATCAACTTTCCATTTAACCGGGGTTTCACATAAAACGGACTTTGAGAATCAAACATCCATCGAATTCCCTTTGAGATCATGCCCGGGGCTGCAAGGGGGAT
>JAEUUB010000696.1 GCA_016787745.1 Cyclobacteriaceae bacterium | reverse complement strand
CCCAGCACATACGGGGTCTTTCCACTTGCTGCAATACCCACAACAACATCATGATGGGAAATCTTATGAGCTTCCAAGTCCTTCCACCCTTGTTGCGAGCTATCCTCGGCAAATTCAACTGCCTGGGTTATTGCTTTGCTTCCTCCGGCAATAACCCCGATAACCAAGCCATAGGGCACCCCATACGTGGGTGGACATTCGCTGGCATCAACCACTCCTAACCGACCGCTCGTACCCGCCCCAAGGTAAAAGAGCCTTCCTCCACTCACCAGCTTATCCACCGCTGCCAGAATAAAAGCTTCTATTTGTGGAATCGATTTTTCAATGGCAAGAGGCACTGTTTTATCTTCGGCATTGATATTTTTTAACAGGTCAGTCACCGACATCTTTTCCAAATTCCGGTAAACGGAAGGTTGTTCTGTAATCATTTGAAATTTAGGGTCCATAGAACATAACTTGAGTGCATATGTTGTGCGTTCGACTTTTGTATCAGGCTAGTCTAACAAAACTGTCCTCAATTTTTACATTGAAGTTTATGTCCGCCTTTAAAGCTTTGAAAACACGAAGCACAGTGTCAATTGTTGCACTGTTTGTACTGCTCTCAAGTTTTGATATTTGTGCTTTTTGTACCCCAACAAGTTTTCCTAGCTCTTCTTGTGTCAAGTTGCGCTCTTGTCTTGCGGCCTTTATCATTTTTCCAAGTACGTCCATACGAAGTTCATACTCGTAGTCGTCTCTCTCCTTGCTGCCAACTTTACCGATGTATTTGTCTTTCATGTCGGCAAGTGTGCGTACTTTCATTTTCTTTGCCATAATGATTTAATTTTTAGTTTTCGTACTGAAATATTGTTCTCTAATTCTCACTGCTCTGTCAATTTCATTTTCTGGAACTTTGTCGACTTTTTTAATAAACCCGTGAGTCGCGATTACTAAGGTCTCCTCGTTGTTTGTCTTGTCCCAGAATGCTAAAAGTCTGACCTGAAGTCCCTCGTACTTAGTCCTGAATTCCCAAATCTCTTTCTTTAGCTTTTTAAATAGTCTTGGGTCATTTGTCTGCTCAGCTAGGTCAATGTTGTATAATATTTTCTTAACGGTTTTAGGTTTTAGAGAGGCTATAAACTCGTCCGCCTCGTCTAAAAATCTAGTGTCGAAATATCTCATTAAACCTGTATTATATCAACGAGGCAAAGTTAGTAATAGTTTCCAATTATAGAAACTTATTTTTTTCGTCAATTCGAAGATGAATTCGTCCAAAAAAGCTAACGCACAACTAGTAAGTATGAAACATTATGATATGTAAAATACCTAAACCGGAAACGAAATTTTCCCCATTGAAACACCCGGCACTTTCGAGTCGGACCCAAATTCAACCTTGCCGCCCGCTACGGTTTCATTAGCCAGTATGGCAAACAATACAGCCTCTTTAGCGTCACCCGAAACCCCTAACTCAATCATTCTATGAAATGTGACTTGCGGCAATAGCTCCTTCAACCATTTTACAAGCAGTGGATTACGGGCTCCGCCTCCACTCATGTATAGCTTAAAGGATTTCTTATTGGCAATCACACTCAGGATGGCATCCGCCATTGTTTCTGAACTTAACCGGGTTAGCGTG
>JAEUUB010000665.1 GCA_016787745.1 Cyclobacteriaceae bacterium | reverse complement strand
CACAAGCCCAGCATCGCTTTTTTTATGTTTCCCATAAACAAAAAAAGTTTAGTGAAACCGGTTTCACTAAACTCCTTGTAACTAGCTGATTTTCAAATTCCCCAAGGGGGTGTCACCAACTATTTTTCAGTAATATGCCCTATTTTGCATTGAAAAGAGTTTCGACAAACTCTATCATGGCTGTCTTACTTAAAAAAAACGTGACTGCTACTTCCTCATTCCATACCAAAGTTCGACCATTCCATTTTTGTAAGTAGTAACATCTTTCAAATGCAGCTCCTTATTCATTCCGCAATGAATCTACCGGGTTTGACACCGCGGCTTTAACGGATTGGTATCCTACAGAAAAGAGAACAAGAAGCAGCATACCAATTGCCGTTAAAATATAAATACCCCCATTGACTTCTGTATGAAAAGTATAACCAGACAAATATTCGCGAATCAGATACCAGGAGACTGGAAAACCAATGCATGAGCTAACAATAACAAGATTGGTGAAATCACCACAAAGCATCAGGACTAAATTTCCCACAGAGGCACCCATCACTTTTCGGATGCCCAATTCTTTGACTCTTCTTTCCGCATTAAAAGAAGCCAGGCCAAATAATCCCAGACAAGAGATAAGTACAGCAATGATCGTAAAACTCAAAGATAGCTTTCCGATAACGGCTTCTGTTTGGTACTCCCTGTTAAAAACTTCATCAAGGAAAACAAATTCAAAAGGATACTCGGGATTGTGCTTCCTAAATACACGTTCAACCTGTGCTATACTTTCGGTAATGGGCAAGCCTTTCCCCAACTTGATGAAATAGTGGGAGCCAACATTTTCAGAATACAGGAAGATCATGGGTTCAATTCCAAACTTCAAATTGTCATTATGAAAGTCTTCGGTAATGCCGACTATTTTTCCCTTGCCATTCCACATTTCCAGTTCACTGCCAACCGCATTTTCAAGGGACAGGCCCATCACTTCCGCAGCCTTCCTGTTAATGATGTAGTTGGACGCATCCTGATCATTGCTAAAGTTTCGGCCCCGTTCAATTTTAATATTTAAAGTAGGAATGAATTCCGCA
>JAEUUB010000660.1 GCA_016787745.1 Cyclobacteriaceae bacterium | reverse complement strand
CCAGGTAAGTTGTGCTCTTTGTGCACCCAATGTTTTTCTTACACCCACTTCCTTTGACTTATGAACGGAGAGTGCCGTGGAGAGATTGATAAAATTAACACAGGCTACCAATAAAATGAATATGCCAATACAGGCCAGAATAATCAGAGTGAATGAATTGGTTGAGGTTGTGCCCGGGTTTTCACTAAACTCTGTATCGAAATGAATTTCAGAGAGAGGTTGTAACAAATATGTTTGACGGGCGGCCTCTTTAGGCTGATAATATTTCTTGATAAATGTTGGGAACTTCGCTTCCATAGATTCGCGGGTTTCGGATGCGGGTAATACGATATACGCAAATCCGGAAGCATTCAAACCCCACTGATCAATACTAAATCCGAGAAATTGTTCCGCAACATCGGGGGTTAAGGTAGCACGCGAGACAATCATATTAACGTTCATATGAGTAGGCGTCACTGGCATGCGGATTATACCCGCTACTTCCAGGTCGAGCAGATTATCAAGCTTAAAGTTTTTAACATCCTTCTTGGGCAGTTTCTTGGCAAACTCCTCCGTTAAAAAAACCTTGCCGGGATCAGCCAAATCTTTTTTGGGATTTCCTGATAACACTTCTATATCAAAGACATCAAAAAAGGAAGGGTCAGCAAACATGACATTCTTTACTCTGCTCTTCTCAAGGTCGAGCGTCATCAGAACATCCTCTTGAAAATGAAACTGGGTAGAAATTAAATCAGGAAAATCGTTTTTCAGCGCTTCGGCCAAGGGGTAGGGCGTTATCGTTGTTTTCTCGAGGCCCGAAGCATCCGTTACTTCCCGTACTATTCGATAAATATTTTTTGACTTTGAAAACGCCTGATCGAAGCTTACCTCGCGCTTAATGATTATAAAAATGATAATGCAGGTTGTAATGCCTAAAGCAAGGCCAGCCACATTAATAAATGTGTAACTCTTGTTGCGCAACAGATTTCGAAACGCGATCGTGAAATAGTTTTTAAGCATTTCTAAGTATTTTCAATCCTCTGAAAGTCAAGGATAGTGCCAATAGCAAAACCGATGTTTCAGGCAAAATTCCATGATTGCATAATCATGTTCGTCCAATTGCGTTCGAACCCGTCCAAAATCGGACATCCCTGGAAATTTCAATATTGCTTTCGGAAGTTCGGGTTATTACCTTTGAACTATGTTACAACAGGGCTTAATAGCGATTCTCTTTCTTGGTGCGGCCTATTATATCGGTCGTTTGGCGTTTCGCTCCTTTCAGGCTAAAAATGGTTGCCAATCGGGGTGTGGCAAGTGCGGAGCCCTGGATCTTGAAAAGATTGAAAAGCAACTCCAGAAACTTCCTTCCAAATAGAAACTTTCCGGTTTCTTCCTACTACTTAATTCTAAGCCCAAACTTTTGTTCCTTCCGTGCAATTGCGGCACATCTCTATTTCATTTCTGGAACGAAGTATAGATTCGCGGAATGCGTTATAGTTTTCACTAAACCAGATTTCTTTAAACGACTGTTGATTTAAATCTCCCATTACATAATGGGCATCTTTATCAAAACAGCAAGGCACTACTTTACCATCCCAGGTAATCACACAACTCTGCCACATCTTCCAGCAATGACTCAGCAGTTCGTTCTTGATGGAATACGTTCCATCTTTTTCCCTTTGATAGCGTGAATATTTATCGAGGGTGGGCATTAAATCCGAGCCGTTTTTATAATCATAAATCTGGGCCGTCTTAAGAGCTACATGATCCACCCCGATCTCTTTCGCAAGTTTATGAACCGCGGCAATCTGATGTTCATTTTGTTTCACCACCAGAAATTGAAACACAACAAAGGGAGTTAACGATTTTAACTCCTTCTTCCATCGAACAATATTGCGCGCACCTTCCAATACTTTATCAAGCTTCCCCCCGATGCGGTAGGCCTCGTACGTTTCCTGCGAAGTTCCGTCAATCGAAATAATAATCCGATCTAAACCACTTTCAATAGTGTGTTTCGCCATCGCCTCCGACAAATAGTGCGCATTCGTAGAGGTGGCCGTATAAATTTTCTTTAAGGACGCATAGTGCACCAGATCTAAAAACTGGGGATGCAAATACGGTTCGCCTTGAAAATAAAAAGTGAGATACGATAAAGTTTTAGCTAATTCATTGATGGTATTTTTAAACAGTTCCGCTTTTAACATGCCTGTTGGGCGGGTAAACGAGCGCAATCCTGAGGGACACTCCGGACAGCGGAGATTGCAAGAAGTTGTGGGCTCGATGGCAATACTGATGGGCAGGGCGTTATGCATAGCGCGGCCCATAATTCGGGAGTACTGATAGCTGGTGAACACTCTTGAAGCGTTGACCAGGCGTGCAGGAGTCGCCTTCCCTATCAGATTCAACGTATCGTTTAAACTACCCACCATGCATTAAAGTCATTATCAAAATTACCTTTTGGAATTTGATTGTTTTATCTTTCCACCTATTTATTTCCATCAATGAAACAAGTAATAACGGCCGTACTGATTTTGATAGGATTGTACAGTACAGCACAGCCTTTACGACTATCTGATAATGCTGAAATTTCAGTTATTACCTGCGGG